>JBJOIV010000061.1:0-10777 GCA_046046955.1 Bacteroidota bacterium
GACGTGTTTTACACCAATTATAAATTGACTTTTTATTTTGATTAAGGTTCCGTAGCTCAGCTGGATAGAGCAACTGCCTTCTAAGCAGTAGGTCTTTGGTTCGAATCCAAACGGAATCACATCTTGTAGTCTTAAGGAAAGGATTTATTCAAATCCTTTTTTTATTTCCCTTCCTTAAATCTTCATATTTTATTAAATTGAGCTAATTAGCACAATACGCATGAATATACCCGAATTAAGAGGCAAAATAGATCAGATCGATGACTCCATACTTTCCTTACTCGTACAGAGAATGGAATTCGTTGAGGAGATTGGAAAATTAAAGCGTGAGTCGAACGCGGTTATTTACCATCCCGATAGAGAAAAAGAAATTATCGATCGTTTAGCTAGTCAGTTTACGGGTAAACTTAGAAAAGAAGCTATTGAGGCTATTTTCTTGGAAATTTTTGGTGTATCTAGAAATTTAGAATTACCTGAAATTATTTGCTTCCTAGGACCTGAAGGTAGTTTCACGCATCAAGCGGCTGAAACTCGTTTTGGTGCAGTAGCAGATTACATTTCTCTTCCTTCTATCAAATCTGTATTTGAATCCATTGAGACAGGGCGTGCTAAGTATGGCGTTGTTCCAATTGAGAACAACCAAGAAGGAATGGTGAAGGAGACGATGGATCTTTTAAATGAGAAGAAGCTTTTCGTTATATCTGAAATTATTATCCCAGTAAATTTCTGTTTAGCCTCTAAGCACAATGGTATTCAGGGCATCAAAAAGATCTATTCTAAAGACATTGCTTTCCAACAATGCAAAGGCTTCTTAAATGATTATTTTTCTGGCCAGGAAGAGGATTTCTTCGTTCAGGTAGATTCTACCTCACGTGCCGCTAAATTAGCCGTAGAGGAGGAAGATGGCGCAGCTTTATGTTCGCACATTGCGGCTAAAATCTACTCGCTGCCTATCTTGTTTGATAACATTCAAGATAATGATTCGAATCAAACACGTTTCTTTATCATTTCCAAAGTTGAAAATTTAAAGAAGACAGATAAAGACAAAACAAGTCTAGCCGTTAAATTAAAAAATGATGATAAGCCAGGGGCTTTATTATCTCTGCTACAGGATTTTGAAACGAGAGGAATAAACTTATTAAAGATAGAATCTCGCCCTCAAAAGGATACCAATGAATTCAAGTTTTGGTTCTTTATCGATATCGAAGGGAATAAGTTAGATCAAAAGATTCAAGAACTTTTGGAAAAACGACAAGACGAGCTAGTCTTCTTAGGAAGCTATATGAATTTGTGCTAAAAATAACTTAGCCCAAGCTAAATCTGCAGCGATTTGATTCTTTAGTTCATCAAAAGAATCGAATCGCTTTTCTGATCTGATTTTTTCAATAAATTTCAGGCTAATAGGTTGCCCATAGATATCTCCATCAAAACCTAAAATATGGGTTTCAATATGAATTCCCTCATCCTTATTCAGGGTAGGGCGGTAACCCATATTCGTCAAACCATAGTAAGAACCTGATTCCACTTCCACCTGAACTAAATAAACGCCTAATTGAGGAATAAACTTATTGTCCGCATTTAGAGACATATTTGCGGTAGGGAAGCCTATTTTTCGACCATTTTGATTACCATGAACGACAGTTCCAGAAACCTCATAAGGATGACCTAGCATTTCTTTAGCCTTCGCAACTAGTCCTTCCGATAAATATTTTTTGATTTGAGAGGAACTAACAATAATGTCATCCACTTTTGCTACATCAATCGATACAGCTTCTAATTCGCTAGCATAATTCGTTTGAATATAGGAAATAGAACCTTCTCTATTTTTACCAAAGTGATTATCATAGCCCAATACGACACTCTTGGCCTTCAGCTTTTGAATGATCAAATCTTGAATGAAATGGTTTGCTGGCATTTCTACCAAGTAGGAATCAAAAGGTAGAATGACTAAATAGTCGACACCTAAGCCTTCAAATGATTGAATCTTTTCCTGCATTGGCATCAATAGTTCATTTCGTTTTCCAGTAAAATGATCTGCAGGATGATTAGAAAAGGTGATTACGCAGGTTTTCAAACCTTTCGATTTGGAAACAGACATACCTCCTTCAAGCACCTTTAAATGGCCTATATGCAAGCCATCAAACATGCCGATGGTAACTGCTGTTGATTCAGCAATTTCAACCATTTCAAAGCTATAAAAGCACTTCATATTTATCACTAGTAAATTCCGACACCTCTTGCGCCTTATCTAAACCCCAATCACCAATTTTTGTTCGAACTAATTCACTCATATAAGCTCCTGATTGACATTTTATGCCAAAATCTCGAACAATACTTCGAATATACGTACCCTTGCTACATTCAATCTCAAAACTAATCTCTGGAAATAGAGTCGTATCGATTTCCATTCGATATACTTCCACCTCGCGTATTTTGATTTCTAAATCCTCCGCATTCACCCCATTTCGGGCATGTGTAAATAAACGTTGTCCATTTAACTTAATAGCAGAATAAATAGGAGGGACTTGTTGAATAACACCTAGAAATGATTGACGAACTTCTTCAAGCATTTCTGTTGTAATGTGATCAACTGGATATTCACCATCAAATTCGGTCTCTAAATCAATGGATGGGGTAGTTTTCCCTAGAACTAATTTACCCGTGTAGGTCTTAGGAAGAGATTGAAAATAATCAATCTTCTTGGTGTATTTACCTACGCACATAATCAGAATACCCGTAGCCAAAGGATCCAGAGTTCCTGCGTGGCCGATTTTCTTAAATCGACCTAGGTTTCGAATCTTTTTAACTACGTCGAATGAGGACCACTCTTTAGGCTTATTGATGACGTAAAATTTATCTTGAACTTCTATTAATTCATCCACAAGTAAATACTTAATCCGATACCAATAATGATACGATAATATCCAAACAAGGTGAATCCGTGTTGACGAACAAAACCCACCATCCATTTAATTGTTAACAAGGCAATGACAAAGCTGATAAAGGTACCAATACTTAAAAACTGAATATGCTCCTTTGTAAATAAGACATCAAAATCATGTCGGTAATCCAACAGCTTCTTCGCACAAGCTCCTAAAATCGTAGGGATGCCTAATAAAAAAGAGTATTCCACCGCAGCGGAATGACTTAAACCAAGCATACGACCACCTACAATAGTGGCGCCTGACCTAGAAACTCCCGGAATCATGGCTATACATTGGTATAAGCCAATCTTAAAAGCTTTTAAATACGAAATAGAAGGGATTTCTAAAGCATCGGTTTTTGCAGGTAACCAGGTATCGATACGAATCAAAATTAAACCTCCAACAATCCAAGACGCAGCGATAAACCAATATCCTTGAAAAAGAGCTTCTAAGAAATCATCCAATAATACGCCTAGGATGACCGCAGGAATAAATGAGAAGATGATCGTAAAGTATATGGATAATCCTGAACTGAAGAGACGCTTAAAGTAAAGCAATGGGACTGCCGCAATAGCACCCAACTGTACAAAAACAGTGAAGAAATTCAAAAATTTAGAATTTTCTATTCCAAGTAAATTCTCTGTTATAATTAAATGGGCAGTAGATGAAACGGGTAAAAACTCTGTTAAACCTTCTACAATACCTAAAATGATTGTTTTTACTATTTCAGTCATTAACGCTTTAACTTAAATAGCGAGAAAATAGGAATGATAATTCCAATTAAGACTAAAATGGGACCTAGGGTCAAGCCCAAGAATCCAAAACCGAATTCTTCCTTATCCATGGTCATCACAATAAAACCAACTAACATAATTCCAATTCCAATTAATAGAATTTTTATGTCCTTCGCGCCTAGTGGCATATTAGATTGACTCATATTAAAAAAGGTTTGTATGTTGAATTTTTAAATACTTCGATAAAGAAAAGAAAGACGCTACTAAACTAAACAGCGTACAAAAGCCTACACAAACAAGCACTAATTGAACTTGATTTGATTGATCAAAAAACACCGATTTAATTTCAGGGATGGAAGTTGAAAAATAGTAAAATGCTCCATCAGCTAATACAAAACCGATAAATCCACCAAGGAAACCAACCAAAACAGCATTTAATAAATAGGGTTTTTGAATAAATCCATTCGTACTTCCTAAAAGTTGCATCGTCTTAATTAATACCCGATTGCCATGAATGTGCAAACGAATGCTATTAGCTAATTGCAGGTAAATAAATAAAGTCAATAAGGAGATTAATAGTAAACCTACGTATCCTACAGCTTGAATTTTACCTAATAAGGACCCTAAAAACGTATTCGGATAGGTAACCTCATAAACCTCAGGTCTAGCTTGAATTTCAGAAACAATTTTCTTGAATGAAGCTTCATTTTTGAATTCGTCTTTAATACCTAAGATTAAACAATTCTTGAATGGGTTTTCCTCGCCTAAAAGCGATTTATAATCTTCTTGGGAGGAAGTAAGGAATTCGGATGCTATCGCAGCTTTAGACTTAAATTCTAGCTCAGGTTTTAATTCCTTAACCCCTAGATAGGGGCGGGATTTAAAATAGGTGATGGTCGACGCTAAATCAGCTGTTTGTAACGAATCACTTAAATAGACATAAATCTTCATCTGAGACTTAATCTCATTTCCCCAGGATTTTACACTTACAAATAATTGAAAGAATAAGGCAATAATAAACGCCAAACTAGCCATCGAAATGACTAAAGTTAATTGGGTAGATTGTGGACGACTTTTAGAATATTTCATACCTATAATTTTTCAATTTCATCTCTAAGCTTGGCAGCCTCTTCATAATTCTCTTCTGCCAAAGCTTTATTTAATAATCCCTCTAATTCTGCCTTAGAACGTACAGGAGATAGTTTATTTACACTCTCATATTCTTCTTCTAATTCATCCAAAAACTCCTCCTCGGGAATACAAATATCATGTAATAGTTTTTCGGAAATAAGAATGGGAACATCTAATCGTACTGCTATTGCAATTGAATCTGATGGCCTAGCATCCACGTGGATAATTTCTCCGTCTTTGTTAATCACTAGGTGAGCATAAAAAATACCGTCTTTAAAATCGGTAATAATCACCTGTTGTACGGAAAGGGAAGAGTATCCTAGTAGACTCACACACAAATCATGTGTTAAGGGTCTACTAGGCTTAATATGCTCTAAGAATACAGAAATAGATTGCGCTTCTTGACTTCCAATAACGATAGGAAAACGCAAAGCTTTAGAATCAGTAGACTCTAATAATAATATATAAGAACTAGCTCCAACGGAACTAGGGTTGACTGACAAAATTCGTAAAGGAATAAACTCTTTCAAAGGCCTACATTAAAACACAAATGTACCAATTAGACCGCTAATATTAATGTGATTGGAGCTTTTTTGTTAGTCTTGGAAGGATATCATTTACATCTCCTACAATTCCATAATCAGCATGCTTGAAGAAAGGAGCCTCCGGGTCATTATTAATAACCACTATAATTCGAGAACCATTAACTCCTGCCAAATGCTGGATAGCACCTGATATACCACAAGCGATGTACAGATTAGGCGATACTTTTACCCCCGTTTGCCCCACGTGTTCATGGTGAGGACGCCAATTCAAATCAGAAACAGGCTTTGAACAAGCGGTAGCTGCGCCTAATTCATTAGCTAAATCTTCTACAATTGCCCAGTTCGATGGATCTTTAAGTCCTCTTCCCGCACTAACAACAAGTGCTGCATCTGGCAATGGAATAGAGCCTGTAATCGGCTTTAATGCAGTTATAGCAGATTTACTATCTGATGAATAGGTGAGAACAGAGGTTGAATTGACCGCTTTCGCAGGTAATTCGGCCACATCGGTAAAATCAAAGTTGCGATTTAAACTAAAAATCGAAGCAGTTGAACTGCTAATTTCTAACGAGGCTTTTCCCGAAAAGATTGATTTAACGATGGAAAAAACGCCAGCTGAATAGCCCAATTGTTGAACACCTGAAACAACTTCAGCTTTTAAACACGACGCTAAGAGACTTAATATATTATCGATTTGAATGGACTTAATACCGAAAACGGTATATCCTTTTACCGCATTTGCTAAACTACTAACAGCTGAGGTATCCGCCCATAAGCCATCAGAAAGAGAGATAACATCTACTGGAACCGAAGAACCGACTGATGATAGCATATTTTCTCCTAGAACGACTAAGGTAATTTTTTCTGGATTAAATTTTGAAACAAAGGATAGAAGTTGAGTTGTGGCTTCGTTTAACTGACCTTCTTTGGTTTGGGCAATAATGGCTACATTTTTCATCTTATAAAACGTTTGTCTCTGTTCTCAATAAATCAATTAAAGTCTCTGCTTCAGCCGCATCAATCATCTTATTTCGACGGGCTGTTTCAGCAATACTTGCCTTCACTAGTTTTACCGAATCGATCGGATTTAACGCTAAAACACTTATTTCCTTCGTTCTAGCTGTCATAATACCCCGCATCGAAGGGATTTTCCATTCAGCAATTGGCTCTTGGCAACCTAATACAGCAGGCAAAGCGCAAGAAACTTCCATCTTACCACCATCAATCTCAACTTCTAAATGCAAATCATTTCCTGCTAAATCTAAATGCATCACTGGGTTGAAGTGAACATAACCCAAAGCACCAGCCACTAATCCATGAATTAATCCTGAATTATAATCGATGGATTCTTTACCCATTAAGATAAGATCTACTGGATTTTGTTTGACGTAGTCAACAATCGCATCTGCTATTTGTGTAGAGGAGATTGGATTGCCATCAATACGAACGGCAGAATCAGCACCTAAGGCTAAACATTTACGAATTAAAGGTTCAGATTCAGAACCACCTACGTGTAGAACAATCACCTCAGCACCATTGCTTTCTTTTAATTCAATGGCTCTAGATAGGGCATAATCATCATATGGTCCTACGATATAAGTTAATCCTTGACTACTTATTTGGGAGGTTGATGGATCTATTGCTATTTTTGAGGTAGTGTCTGGGACACAGGAGATACAGACTAGTATTTTCATGGCAGATTAAATTGTTATGCAAGCATACTAATTTGTTTTTAATTTAGCAAAATGGATCGCAAAGAATTTATTAAAAATGAGATTAATCAAGATCCAATGGATCCCTTTAATCATTATTTATTAGCTATTGAATATCAGAAAGAAGGGGCATTAAGGGAGTCTTTTAGTCTGTTTGAGGGGATTATTACTCAATTTCCAGACTACGTGGCTACCTACTATACGTATGCGAATGCCTTGTTAGCAAGCGATGAAGAGGATAAAGCAGAAAAAATTATTCGACAAGGAATAAATGAGGCTGAAAAAAAAGGAGCTGCAAAGGCCTTGAAAGAACTTAAGCAACTCCTTGAATTGAATTTCTAATTAACTTAGTAATACTTCTTCCAGGTCTTTTTCCACCACGAGGTTGTCAATAATAAATTTCTGACGTTCCGGTGTATTTTTTCCCATGTAATAGGTCAATAATTGAGGTATCGTAAAGTCCTTTTCCAAAATCACAGGTTCTAACTTTATATCTTCGCCTATAAAATTGCCAAACTCCTCTGGTGAAATCTCACCCAATCCCTTAAATCGCGTAATCTCTGGCTTAGGTCCCAAAGCCTCAATGGCATTACGGCGCTCTTCGTCAGAATAGCAATAACGCGTTTCTTTTTTATTTCGCACTCTGAATAGGGGAGTCTCTAAGATATACAAGTGCCCATTACGCACTAAATCTGGGAAGAATTGCAAGAAGAACGTTAAAATAAGTAATCGAATGTGCATTCCATCCACGTCAGCATCCGTTGCAATTACAATCTTATTATAGCGTAAATTATCTAAAGAATCCTCGATATCTAAAGCGTGTTGCAATAGATTAAATTCCTCATTTTCGTATACAATCTTTTTAGTCAGGCCAAAACTATTCAAAGGCTTACCTCGCAAACTAAAAACCGCCTGCAATTGTACATCGCGTGATTTAGTAATACTTCCTGAAGCTGAATCACCCTCCGTTATAAATAAAGTGGTGTCGTGTCTTGTCTCCGACTTCTCATCCGATAAATGGACACGGCAATCGCGTAATTTCTTGTTATGAAGATTCGCTTTTTTAGCGCGTTCATTCGCTAACTTCTTAATACCCGCAATATCCTTACGTTCGCGCTCAGATTGTAAAATACGCTTTAACAGAGCGTCAGCTGAAGCTGGATTTTGGTGTAAATAATTATCTAATTCCGTCTTGACAAAATCACCTACAAACGTACGAATGGAGGTAGAATTCGAATCAGGAGAAATCGTCGTACTGCCTAATTTAGTCTTCGTTTGAGATTCAAATACAGGCTCTTGCACCCGAATAGCGATAGCTCCCACGATACTCGCACGTACATCAGATGGATCGAAGTCTTTCTTAAAAAACTCCCGTACAGTTCTAACAATGGCTTCTCTGAAAGCCGCTAGGTGAGTCCCGCCTTGCGTCGTATTTTGACCATTGACGAAAGAATAATATTCCTCTCCGTACTGGTTATTATGCGTTATCGCTAATTCAATATCATTACCCTTCAAATGAATTATAGGGTAACGATTTTCCTCTGCATTTGTCTTTTTTGAAAGTAAATCGAAGAGACCATTTTGGGAGAAATATTTCTCTCCATTAAAATTAATGGTCAATCCAGCATTTAAATAAGCATAATTCCAAAATAGGGAATCTAAATACTGGGGTATAAAGTGATAATTCTTGAAAATAGTATTATCAGGTTCAAACTGAACATGCGTACCACTCTTTGCGTTGGAGGATTCAATACCTTTAGATTCTGCCGTTAATTCACCTTTACAAAATTCAGCCCACTTCGTTTGACCATCGCGGTAAGATTGCACTTTAAAGTAGTTTGATAGCGCATTGGTAGCCTTTGTACCTACACCATTCAAACCTACGGACTTTTGGAAAGCACCAGAATCATATTTACCACCCGTATTAATCTTAGAAACGCAATCAATTACCTTTCCTAAAGGAATACCGCGGCCATAATCACGTACTTCTACTTTATGATCAGAAATCTTCACATCAATTGACTTGCCATTTCCCATCATGTGCTCATCGATCGAGTTATCCATGATTTCCTTCACGAGCACATAGATACCATCATCAACTGATGAACCATCGCCTAATTTACCAATATACATACCCGGACGTAACCGAATATGTTCTTTCCAATCTAGGGAACGAATACTATCGTCGTTATAAACAGGTGCGTTATTTTGATTTTCTTCCACTGACATAATTTTACACTAAATTATCAAAGATTTTGCGTTTAAGAAAGAGGTGCGATTGAATTAATCAGGTAAAAAAAGGACTAGCGGATTAAAAGCCTGTTTCATTGGTTTTTAATGCTGTAAAAAAGAGGATAACTTGCGCTTGCTTTGCAATAGTCGTCACTGCGTGACTTAGTCATCGCGATGCGATTTAGTCGTCACTGCGTGACTTAGTCAAAAAGTCGCCGGAATATTCCGGCTTAGTCAAATAGACATATGAATTTAAAAGAAAACGTTTTAGAGGGTCTTCGTTCCATCAAAGGGAATTTATTAAGAACGGTTTTAACCGCTTTAATTATATCCCTGGGAATCACCTCTTTAGTAGGTATATTAACGGCTATTGATGGAATTCAAAGTTCTGTAGACAATTCATTCTCTGGTCTAGGTGCTAATTCTTTTGATATTCGTAACAGGCCGATGATGCAAGTAAGGCGAGAAGGGCAGAAGGAAAAAAGATTTAAAAACATAGATTATCGTCAAGCCATTCACTATAAAACGTTGTTTTCTACAAAGGGGAAGGTCTCATTGAAAACAAACGTAAATAATAATGCCATTGCCAAATTCGCTTCCAAGAAAACAAATCCCAATACCCGAGTTTTAGGAATCGATGAAAACTTTATGGAATTGAAAGGCTATAAAGTAGGGGCCGGACGTAATTTCTCAGTGAATGAACAAACGAATGCCATTAATGTGTGTATTCTAGGGGTGGATGTGATTGATCAATTATTTGAGAAGCAAAGTCCAATAGGAACAGAAATTATTGTTTCTGGTATAAAATTAAAAGTCATTGGAGTACTTGAAAAAAAGGGTAATATGATGGGTGGTGGAGATGACCGCGTCGTGGTTGTTCCCTTAGAAACAGGACGCAAAATGGCAGTGGGTAGAAATTTGACATTTGATATTACTACCTCTGCCGCTAAAATTAAAAACCTGGATGACTTCATGGAAGAGGCGAGAGGAGCCATGCGTAAAGTGCGAATGGATCCCATTGGAACCGAAGATTCGTTTAGTATCGACCGCTCAGACTCCATGGCTAAAAGCTTTGAAAGTATTACAGGGTCACTTCGCATCGGAGGATTTGTGATAGGCTTTATCACCTTATTAGGTGCTGCCATCGCATTAATGAATATCATGATGGTGTCTGTTAGTGAGAGGACGCGAGAAATTGGGATTAGAAAATCACTAGGTGCGACGCCAGGACGAATTTTACAACAATTCCTCATTGAGGCTATTGTAATTTGTTTATTAGGTGGAATAGGTGGGATTATGTTAGCTATTCCGATCGGAAACTTAATTGCTCAAGGAATTAGCTCGGGAGCGGCCAGCTTTATTATTCCTTGGCTTTGGATGATGACTGGTATCATTATTTGTGTTTTAGTAGGCTTATTTTCAGGAATTTATCCTGCATTTAAGGCTTCCAAAATGGATCCGGTTGAGGCTTTACGCTACGAGTAAACTAGAATTTATTC
>JBJOIV010000062.1:0-10552 GCA_046046955.1 Bacteroidota bacterium
GCACAAAATTGTACTATTTGTATCTGTTTTCTTGAAATATTTCAAGAAACGGATGCAAATATAGATTTAATTTCCTGATAATGAATATCCTTTGAAATTAATTTAAACGATAGGTATCCACTGATTCTCCAGGCTCGATTTTGAGCACTCTGGTTAATACTAAAAGTACTAATTTTCTGGAAGCCAGCCAGGTAGGAATTTGAGCTTCCTGCGCTAATTCAGTTAAAGTAATTTTACCTTTCTCCCGCACATAATCCAATAGAAAACGTTCTACATCTCCGTAAGCAAAACTAATCCCCTCTTCATTCTCCCTTCTCAAAATCTGCTTCATTTCTTTACTCGCCTGAATGGTGCGATCCTTTACCCGTACATAGCAAATCGGATACGGATCCGTTTCGAGTTGGACAAAGTGGGGCTTGTCCACACTTTCATATACTTGATAGACTAAAACATCCCGCCCATTATCTAAACGAATTCGATAAGCGCGATAGGTGAAGGCAGGGAAACAATAGTTAGAGATGGCCCGCTCTAATAAGAATTGCTCCTCTTCTGCAAATTTCACTCCTTCTACAACACCCGCATCACTAACCCCTACGAATAGATGGCCTCCTTCCGTATTCGCAAAAGCAACTAATTCTTTTACGATCTTCTCCGGATATTTCACTTTCATCTTGAACTCTAGCCGCAGGCTTTCGCCGTGGCGTACGAGATTCTTCAGATTGCGAACATCTAGCAAGCTCTCTTCTTCGTCTCCAAAAGGTAAATCCAATAAAATTTCTGAACCTATTCGCATGACATTCGAAGTTAGCTAATTATTTTTTTATTTATTAGTATAGTTATTCAATAGACAATGTGTACCTTTGTGCAAATATCGCTTTATGGTACCCGCAAACCTCGAAAAAGAGCTCCTTTCTAGAAACCTCCCAGAACGCATTCAGTTCATTGCTGAGTATTTCGCGGGAGAAAAAATCGTCTTTTCTAGTTCCTTTGGGCAAGAAGACCAAGCGATAACGCAGGCCATTGCGAGCACAAAATCGAACATCGAAATCTTTACCCTCGATACCGGTCGTCAATTTCAAGAGTCTTATGAGTTGATGGATTTAACCATAAAAAAATACGAAATCTCCATTCAAACCTTCTTTCCTTCTACGCCAGCCGTCGAAAAACTGGTGGCTGAAAAAGGGTTTAACTCCTTCTATACTTCTGTAGAGAACCGAAAAGAGTGCTGTTTTGTTCGAAAAATGGAGCCTTTATCGCGCGCACTAACAGGTGCGAAGGTTTGGATTACTGGATTACGCGCCGAACAATCCGAAAACAGAGCGGATATGCCCATCTTAGAATGGGATGAGAGCCGTCAATTATTCAAGATCAATCCACTGATTGATTGGGATTTTAGCACTTTAGAAAAATACTTAACGGATCACAAGATTCCCCAAAACCCCTTGCACAAAAAAGGGTTCATTTCCATCGGATGCGCACCGTGTACGCGGGCGATTTCAGAGGGAGAACATCCGCGTGCAGGACGTTGGTGGTGGGAGAATTCACAAAAAGAATGTGGTTTACACGCCTAATATATGCAGACAATACAAGACAAAATTGGCCATTTCCCTCGCCAACTAGAGGATGAATCCATTTACATTCTTCGCGAAGTAGCGGCGCAATTTGAGCGCCCAGCCCTACTTTTCTCGGGAGGAAAAGATTCCATTACCTTAGTTCGTTTAGCCCAAAAGGCTTTCTTCCCTGGTAAAATCCCCTTCCCTTTAGTGCACATCGACACGGGACATAATTTCCCAGAGACGATTGAATTTAGAGATTGGTTAGCGAAAGAAACGGGAGCGGAATTAATCGTGCGCTACGTGCAGGATTCCATCAACCAAGGAAAAGCGAAAGAGGAGTCTGGTAAATATGCCTCACGTAATGTTTTGCAAACGGTCACCTTATTAGATACTATCGAGGAATTCAAATTCGATGCCTGTATCGGTGGGGCGAGACGCGATGAGGAGAAGGCGAGAGCGAAGGAGCGGATTTTCTCGGTGCGTGATGATTTTGGGCAGTGGGATGCGAAACGCCAAAGACCTGAATTATTTGATATGCTAAACGGCCGCATCGCGGTGGGTGAAAATGTACGTGTTTTCCCCATTTCGAACTGGACGGAACTGGATGTTTGGAACTACATCAAAGAAGAAAAGATGGAGATCCCTAGCATCTATTATTCGCACAAACGTCAGGTGATTGAGCGGGATGGAATGCTTTGGGCAGATTCTGAATACCTGAATAAGGAGGCAGATGAGATTCCATTTGAGGCGACAGTTCGCTTTAGAACAGTGGGCGATATGACGTGTACAGCAGCTGTTGCTTCAGATGCCACCGATATCGATGTGATTATAGAAGAAATTCTTTCTGCCGAAATTTCAGAACGTGGTGCGCGCATCGACGACAAACGTTCCGAAGCGGCGATGGAAAAGAGAAAACAACAAGGGTATTTTTAATTCAATCACAGACTAGAACACATGGATATTTTACGCATAGCTACCGCAGGTTCCGTTGATGATGGAAAAAGTACCTTAATAGGCCGCCTGTTGTACGAGACAAATTCGATTACAAAAGATAAAATAGAAGCCCTAGAAAGTGCTTCGAAACGCAAAGGACTCGACTTTCTGGACCTTTCCTTATTAACCGATGGCCTAATCGCTGAGCGCGAGCAAGGTATTACCATCGACGTAGCGAATATTTATTTCTCCACACCTACCCGAAAATACATCATCGCAGATACGCCGGGCCACGTGGAATACACCCGTAATATGGTGACAGGCGCTTCGAACGCAAAGGTATCTTTAATCTTAGTAGATGCACGCCAAGGAGTGGTGGAACAAACCGCGAGACACTTATCGATCGCAGCCATGCTACGTATCCCTAAAGTGATTATTTGCGTGAACAAGATGGACCTGGTACAATACCAGGAATCCACGTTTAATTCTATTAAAGATAGTCTTTCAGAACTAGTCGCTCAGACTACTTTCGAAGGACAGGAAATCAGCTTCTTGCCTATTTCTTCTTTGTACGGCCAAAACATCACGCAGAAGGCCACCGAAATGCCATGGTTCAAGGGCAATACTCTTTTAGGTGAATTAGAGGCCTTTGAATATGCCTCTACCCTAGCGCATGCCCCTGCACGTTTCCCGGTTCAATTTGTCGTGAGACCGATGACCGAAGCCTACCACGACTTCCGTGGCTATGCCGGCAAAATCAGCTCGGGCACCTTTAAAGTAGGAGATTCTATCCGTGTTTTACCCACTGGCCAAGAGAGTACGATTGCGACGATTGAAAAATTTGAAACCAAATTAGATCAAGCGATTGCTGGAGATTCTGTAACGATTACGTTAACGACGGACGTGGATATTTCTCGTGGAAACACACTTGTACTAGTTTCGGAAGACCAGGCGCCACAGCTCAAAGATTTTTCAGCCCAAGTTTGCTGGTTAGATCACACGGCCTTGACTCTAGGTAAAACGTATTTATTGCAACACGGAATTAATATAACGAAGGCGAAAATTTCGCAAATAACAGAACGCCTAGACGTGGCGACTCAAACAGCTACAGAAGGTGTCTCAAGTTTGCAACTCAACGAAATAGGCACCATTGCGTTGCGCATAGCACAGCCGATTGCTGCCGATCAATATGCGGTAAATCCAGCCAATGGAGCCTTTATTCTCATCGATGAATTCTCCAATTCAACGGTCGGTGTCGGATTCGTAAAGTAAAACTTATTGGTATTTTTTAGGGGCGTAGAGGAAGCCAAATGCCTCTGCGCCTTTTTTTGTGTGCACCTCATGGTGAACATAATGCGCTTTCATAATGCGCTTCATGTATGCGGAACCCGCTTTATACTTGATTTTAATACGGCGGTGCACGATGATATCGTGGAAAATGAAATAGAAGATACCATAGGTCGCGATCCCTAATCCAATGTAAAATAAGGGCCAATATTCCGCAATTTCAGCTCCTATGATAATCGTTATTGTGGAGGAGATTCCGAAAACAACCGAGAATAGGTCGTTTTTCTCTAATGGATTCTTATGATGCACGTGGTGCGACTCATGCCAATTCCACATAATACCGTGCATTATGTATTTGTGCGTGAACCAAGCCACCCCTTCCATTCCCAGAAAGGTCCCTAACCAAAGTAAAATTCCCATGAACATCATAACGCTATTTCAACCAAAATTACGGCGAATTGTTTTAAAAACCACCCTCGACCTTTGGCCTAAATCAATTATCTTTGTAGGCTTATAGAACACATATGATAGATAAGAATTACGCCCCGCAGGAAATTGAGCAAAAATGGTATGCTTACTGGTTAGAAAACAAGCTTTTTGCTTCGAAACCGAACCCAGAAAAAGAGGCATATACGATTGTTATACCTCCTCCTAACGTCACTGGGGTGCTACATATGGGCCATATGCTGAACAATACGATTCAAGATGTCTTGATTCGGAAGGCGCGTATGGAGGGCAAAGAGGCGTGTTGGGTACCTGGAACGGATCACGCATCGATTGCGACTGAGGCGAAAGTGGTGGCTATGCTGAAAGAAAAAGGCATCTCTAAGACCGATATTACTCGCGAGGAATTCCTGAAATATGCCTTCGAATGGAAGGACAAATACGGTGGAATCATCCTCGATCAATTAAAAAAATTAGGGGCTTCCTGTGATTGGGATCGTACGCGATTCACGATGGAGCCATCTCTATACCAAGCCGTTATTGACACTTTTGTGCGTTTATATAACAAAGGTTTAATCTACCGTGGCGTGCGTATGGTGAACTGGGATCCGCAAGGAAAAACTGCTTTATCAGACGAAGAAGTTATTTACAAGGATGTTCAGGCCAAATTATACCACATCCAATATCCCCTCGTTGATGGCAGCGGATCGGTAACGATTGCTACCACGCGTCCTGAAACCATCATGGCGGATGCGGCGATTTGTGTAAATCCAGCGGATGAGCGCTATGTTCATTTACACGGTAAAAAAGTTCGTATCCCCTTAATAGATCGCGAAATCACTATTATTCCAGACGAATACGTGACCTTGGATTTTGGAACGGGTTGCCTAAAAGTGACTCCTGCCCACGATTTGAATGATTACGAATTAGGTCTGAAACATAAATTACCAGTTATCGACATCTTGAATGATGACGGAACCTTGAATGAGAAAGCCATTTTATTCGTAGGCGTAGATCGTTTCGAAGCGCGAAAACGCATCGTCAAGCAATTAACGGAAGAAGGTTATTTGACCAAAACAGACGAATACAAATCGACCGTAGGAACTTCAGAAAGAACAGGCGCGGTGATCGAGCCGAAATTGTCTTTGCAATGGTTCATGAAGATGGAGGAAATGGCGAAACCTGCGCTAGACAATGTAATGAATGATAACATCCAATTGCATCCAGCGAAATTCAAGAACACCTACCGTTCTTGGATGGAAAACGTTCGTGATTGGTGTATTTCCCGTCAATTGTGGTGGGGCCAACAAATCCCAGCCTTCTATTTAGAGGACGGCACGGTGATTGTGGCGAAAGATAAAAAAGAGGCCCTTCGCATCGCTCGAGATAAATACCAGCTATATGCCTTAGTGGAGGATGATTTGACACAAGATCCAGACGTATTGGATACGTGGTTCTCGTCTTGGTTATGGCCTATTTCGGTTTTTGATGGTATTGAAAACCCGGATAACGAAGAGATTAAGTACTATTACCCAACAAACGATCTCGTAACTGGACCGGATATTTTATTCTTCTGGGTGGCGCGTATGATCATGGCGGGTTACGAATGGAGAGATGAATTGCCGTTCAAGAATGTGTATTTAACCGGTATCGTTCGCGATAAGCAAGGTCGTAAGATGTCCAAATCACTAGGCAACTCGCCTGATCCTTTGGAATTAATCGAGCGTTTCGGTGCAGATGGCGTCCGTTCAGGATTATTATTCTCCGCACCAGCTGGAAACGACTTATTGTTCGATGACAAGTTGTGCGAACAAGGGCGTAACTTCTCGAACAAGATTTGGAATGCATTCAGACTGCTCCGTGGTTTAGAAGTAGTTCCAGGTGCCTCCTTGCCTGAACATGTATTAGCAACAGCTTGGTTTGAATCAAAATTAAATCAAACCATCATCGACGTTCAAGACCACTTCAGCAAATTCCGCATTTCAGATGCACTATTAAGCATATACGAGCTAGTTTGGGATGATTTCTGCGGTAAATATTTAGAGATCATTAAGCCGGCCTATCAAAGCCCCATTCACGCAGACACACTAAATGATGCGTTAGGATTATTCGATTCTCTGATGCGTTTAATGCATCCATATATGCCATTTATTACGGAAGAAATTTGGCAAGTGATCGATGAGCGCGCTGCGGGAGAATCAATCTGCAAAGCGGAGTTCCCTGTTTCAGGCCCTGTTGATGCTGCACTAGTGGCTCAATTCGATGCTGTATTCGAAGTGGTAACTAAGATTCGGGAGATTCGTAATTCGAAGCAGCTCTCTCCTAAGTTAGCCTTAGCATTACACATTAAAGCGGAAAACAAAGCGGCCTATGCTCCCGTAGAAGCCATTATGGTCAAATTGGCTAATTTAGAATCCATTACGTTCGTAGCTGATGCCGTAGCAGATGCCCAAACTTTCGTCGTTAAATCGGATCAATTCTTCGTTCCATTAGCGAATGACGAAGATCCAGCCGTTGTGAAGGCGGAATCAGAGAAGGAGTTAGCCTACCTACAAGGGTTCAAAAAATCAGTGGAAGCAAAATTAGCCAACGAGAAATTCGTGGCGAATGCGAAACCAGATTTAGTGGAGCGCGAAAGACAGAAATTAGCTGACGCAGAAACCAAGATTCAATCCTTACAAGAATTGCTAGCTCGTTTAGGATAATGAAAATTCTCTACGCCATATGCCTTTCATTGTTGTTTTCTTGTTCATCTGAAAAGGAAGCACCGGCGACAGCTATTGAGTGGGATTTCCAGCGAATAGAGCGAGAAATGGCATCCGCGAAATCGGAGGCAGAAATGGCAACTTTGTTGTCGAAGCACCCTGAAATCAGCGTTGGCTATTTCGGTGCGACCCCTTCGAATGCCCCGTATTTAGCACAGGATTTATTCCGTTTGTATGCGAATCCGGACTTACGCAAGTTCTATGATCAAAGTCAAGAGGCTGGTTTTTTCGGGGGTGATGCGCTAGAAAAAGAGTTAAAAGAGGCCTTCACCAAGATTCAGCAAGAGTTTCCTGGTGTCAAAACACCCAAAATCAGAACCGTATTCTCGGGATTTGGCGGGATCGGTGGTGGAGAATATACTGCCCAAAATTTAGTCGTTTCTGACTCCCTGATTATCGTGGGTTTAGACTACTTTATGGGCTCGAAAGGTCTTTACAAGGCCCCTAATGTCTACGAATACCAGCTGCGCAAGCTAGAGCCTCAAGCGCTGGTGGCTCAAATCATCCTGCAATATTCTGCCTTTTTGATTAAACAAACAGAGAATGATGCGAGTTTATTAAGCGATATGATTTGGTATGGAAAGGGCTACATTTTTACAAAAACGATTTTACCATCCGTGCCTGACAGCCTACTTTTTGGCTATACGCAACAAGAAATTGCGGAGACGAATGCCTTCCAAAAAGAGGTTTGGGAACATTTTATTGATCGTAAATTGTTATTCAGTACCGATAAGGCAGTCAAATCAAAGTACCTAGACGAACGACCAAAAACGACCGAAATTGGCCCAGCATGCCCAGGTGGCATTGGCCGATGGGTAGGATGGCGAATTGTGGATTCCTATTGGAAACAAAAGCCTAAGACTACATTAGCAAAGATATTGACTGACCCGGAAGCGAATCGATTATTCCTCGATTCAGGCTACCGCGGAGAAGCAGATAAAAAATAAGATGGCAAAAAAACAGCACGGTGATATAGGCGGAGGAGTAGATCCAAAAGATGCCGTTAAAGTAAGCAAACAAGGTCTTTCTAAGGCCATCAAGATCTTCCGTTTTGTCGTTCCCTATAAGTGGACCTTCATTATCGGAATGGCCTTCCTCTTGCTTTCTAACCTCACAACCCTGAGCTTTCCCCTTTTAATCGGTGAAATGACGAAGGTCATCGAAGGCAAATCGGAATATAAAATCAACGAGGTTACCCTGTTCTTTTTCGCGGTTTTAATCGTTCAAGCTATCCTCTCTTTCTTCCGCATCTATACCTTTGCGCAAGTCTCTGAGAAAGCTATGCGTGATGTGCGTCAGACTTTATACGCTAAAATCATCACCCTTCCCATTTTCCATTTCGAGAAAAGACGCGTGGGTGAGTTAATGAGCCGCATTACGTCGGATATCACGCAATTACAAGACGTATTATCTATCACACTTGCGGAATTCTTTCGCCAGGTTTTCACCCTCGTAGGTGGCGTGGCGTTAATTACCTACATCTCCTGGAAGCTGACTTTGTTCATGTTAGCCACTTTCCCGGTCTTAGTAATTTCTGCGATTGTATTCGGTAAGTTCATCCGTAAGATTTCCAAAAAAGCCCAAGACGAACTCGCTAACACCAATATCATCGTCGAAGAAACCTTGACTTCGATTCAAGCAGTCAAAGCCTTCACCAACGAAAAATACGAGGTAGATCGCTACACTACTTCCTTAAATAAGGTAGTAGGCGAAGCTTTGAAAGCTGCGACGCTACGTGGAGGTTTTGTAAGCTTTGTAATCTTTGCTTTATTCGGTGGAATCGTAGGAGTCGTTTGGTACGGTGCCGCTCTTGTGGCCCAAGGTGATTTAATCTTAGCAGATCTATTAACCTTCATTTTCTATACTGCCTTCATCGGAGGCTCCGTGGGTGGTTTAGGCGATATTTATGCCCAATTACAGAAGACTATTGGCGCCTCAGATCGTATTCTAGAAATCCTAGGTGATCCATCGGAGATTGATTTGACGCGTGATTCCTCCGCTTCTGCAGTTTGTTTTGGTCAAATCAAAGTTCAAGACCTCGAGTTCTCCTACCCATCACGCCCATCGGTTCAAATCATTAAAGGAATCAACTTTACCATTGAACCTGGCCAAAAAGTAGCCATCGTAGGCACCTCAGGAACAGGTAAATCGACACTTGCCCAATTGCTGATGCGTTTCTATGAGCCAAACGCAGGATCTATTTCTTTGGGAGATCGTGCCATCGCAGATATCGACATCACTGATTGGCGTAAAATGGTTGCCCTAGTACCACAAGAAGTACTTTTATTCGGCGGAACCATCCGTGAAAATATTGCCTACGGTAAACCGGGCGCGACGCAAGAAGAAATTGAATCAGCTGCCGAATTAGCCTACGCCAAAGAATTCGTCGAATCCTTCCCAGAAAAATGGGATACGATGGTAGGTGAACGCGGCGTAAAATTATCAGGTGGCCAAAGACAACGCATCGCCATTGCCCGCGCCATTCTCAAAAACCCGAAGTTCTTATTATTAGACGAAGCAACCAGTGCACTCGATTCAGAATCAGAAAAGTGGGTACAGTCAGCCTTAGAAGAGCTCATGAAAAACCGAACGAGTTTAATCATCGCACATCGATTATCCACCATTCGTTCAGCCGATTTAATCATCGTAATGGAAGAAGGCAAAATCGTAGAATCGGGAGCACACGAAGATTTAATGAAGAAGAAATCGGGTATTTATCAAAATATGGTCAAATTGCAAACCGAACATTTAGGCTAAATGAGTTCCACTTACTCCCTTTCAGACTTTGATCTACGATCAACCCCTTGCAGACTAGACGTGTTGTCTTCTTTTCAAGCGGTAGATTTTGCCTTAAGTCAGGGAGATATTGAACAAAAGCTGAGTGAGCAATACGACCGAGTAACCATCTATCGCACACTCAAGACCTTCCTTTCATCAGGACTCTTACACAAAGTATTAGATGATAATGGAGGCGTTAAATACGCCCTGTGTAAAGAATTATGTCACCAAGGTGATCATAACCATCAGCACGACCACGTGCATTTCAAATGCAACCAATGCGGCCAAACTACTTGTCTAGAATCCGTTCACATTCCCACTATTGTTCTTCCAGCTGGATTTATTAAGCAGGAGAGTAATTTGTTGATTCAGGGGGTGTGCACTTCGTGTAGAGTATAGAGAGGAGAGTAGAGATAGGAGATTAGAGAGAAGAGAGTCCGAAGGGAAGGAGTCCGAAGTCAGATGCGTGCGGTAAAACATTTCACGAATGAATAAAAAACGAGGCGGCAGCCTCTTTTTTATGCCTTATCTCTACTCTACGCTCTCTACTCTCTAATCTAAACTCCATTCCCTCCGGACTTCGGACTAATCCCCTTCGGACTAATCCCCTTCGGACTACTTTTTGGGCATAAAAAAAGACCCACACTTACGTGCAGGTCTTTTATAATAACTTGGAGCTTACTTACTTTCCCGGGTTTGATCCCAGTATCATCAGCGGTGCGGGGCTTAACTTCTCTGTTCGAGATGGGAAGAGGTGAACACCCGTCCTATCGGCTCCATACTTTTTGC
>JBJOIV010000063.1:0-10541 GCA_046046955.1 Bacteroidota bacterium
TAATTTATCCTTGATGAATTTCCAGATAATTCGAGTCATTTCGTCGCCGTCTAATTCAACGACTGGGTTGGCAACTTTAATTTTTTCCATTTTTGTTATATCAAAATTTTGATAGGTTGTGTTAATCCTGCAAAGGTAAAGACTAAATCTTTTTTACTCCATTATTTTGGGGTATTTTTGTCAAAATGTCGGATATTTTTTTGGGTAAATGGGGCATGGAAAGTTCAGCCTGTTTATTTGATTAAAATTTGCCTGAAAAAGCGTAAATTGCAGTCCTTTTTTTAGATACTATGTTTGAGAATTTAAGTTCGAAGTTGACCACTGCCATGCGTACCCTGAAGGGGAACGGCAGAATTACGGATATTAACGTTGCCGCTACGGTGAAGGAAATTCGCCGCGCCTTGATGGATGCGGACGTGAACTATAAGGTGGCGAAAGAGATTACGGATCGGATTAAGGATGAGGCGATGGGCCAAAAAATCCTAATTGCTGTAGAACCAGGTCAGTTATTGACTAAGATTGTACATGATGAACTAACCCAATTAATGGGTGGTCAAAAGCAGGAAATCAACTTGAAAGGCGATCCATCGGTGGTTTTAATCGCCGGTTTACAGGGTTCTGGTAAGACGACTTTCTCGGGTAAGTTAGCTCAATACATTAAAAAAGGTGGACGTAATGTGCTTTTAGTAGCCTGCGATATTTACCGTCCAGCGGCAATTGACCAATTGAAAGTGTTGGGAGAGCAAGTAGGAGTAGAGGTATATGCAGAGCCAGAAAATAAGAATGCAGTAAGTATCGCGGAGAACGCGCTTTCGTATGCTCGCAAAATGGGTAAGAAAGTGGTAATCGTCGATACAGCGGGTCGTTTAGCCGTGGATGAGGCGATGATGAACGAGATTGCAGCGGTGAAAGAGGCGATTAAGCCGACCGAGATTTTGTTCGTAGTGGATTCCATGACGGGTCAGGATGCGGTGAATACGGCAAAGACCTTTAATGATCGCTTGAATTTTGACGGTGTTGTTTTGACGAAATTGGATGGTGATTCCCGCGGTGGTGCGGCCCTTTCGATTCGTCAAATTGTTGATAAACCGATTAAATTTATCTCTACAGGAGAGAAAATGGAAGCCTTGGATCAGTTCTATCCTGATCGTATGGCAAACCGTATCCTGGGAATGGGTGACGTGTTATCTTTAGTGGAGCGTGCGCAGCAGGCTTTTGACGAAGATGAGGCGGCTCGTTTAAATAAGAAGATACGCCAAAACAATTTCACCTTTGAGGACTTCTACGCACAATTGCAGCAAATCAAGAAGATGGGTAACATCAAAGATTTGATGGGCATGGTGCCGGGAATGAGCCAGGCGGTGAAAGATGTAGATATTTCCAATGATTCCTTCAAGCCGATTGAAGCGATCATCAGTTCGATGACTCCGAAGGAGCGTCAAAATCCAGATATTTTGAACCCATCACGCAAGAATCGCATTGTGGCTGGTTCTGGAACGTCAATTCAAGAGGTGAATAACCTGTTGAAGCAGTTCGAAGACATGCGCAAAATGATGAAGATGATGAATAAGGTACAAGATGGAAAGATGAAGATACCTAATTTAGGAGGCATGTTCAAGCGATAATTATTTTCTAATTATCGCTCCAATTTCCTTCTCGAATCCTTTCATTAAGCGATCCATTGTCGACTCAATAACCTTATCCGTTAAGGTCTGAGATTCGTCTTGTAGCGTGAAGCTAACGGAGTAGGCTTTCTTACCTTCACCAAGATTCTTGCCTTCGTACACATCGAAGATGGATACGTTTTTCAACAAGTTTTTCTCGTATTGCTCGGCTAGTTTTCTAATCGCCTGGTAGCTCACGGTTTTGTCAATCACCAATGATAAATCGCGACGAACCTCTGGGAACTTAGAAATCTCTTGATACACGAAGTCAGCTTTCTCTTGCTTCACCCAATAATCCCAATCGAAATCGGCGAAGAATACGTCTTGTTTTACCTCCCATTTGCTCGCTAAATTCGGGTGAATCATACCTAATTCAAGGCAAGCCTTTTTATTGATGGAGATGCGTAAACCGAACGCGAATACACTCGAATTTTCGATTGTATCTGTCTCGAATTGAGTTACCCCTAGCGAGCGCATTAACTCGATGCTCACTTGGTACAAGTGGTGCAAAGCGGTTTTTGTAGGTGCGCTAGACCAAGTTTCTCCAGCCCATAATCCCGTAGTAAATAAGGCTAAATGCTTCTTTTCGATGTATTTAGGGCCTTTTTTGTGGTATGTTTTGCCAAATTCAAAGACCTTTAAGTCTTTTTGGCGGCGGTTAATATTGTGCGCTAGCACCTCTAATCCCGCGAAAGACATGTGCTGTCTCATGACACCTAAGTCCTCTGAAAGGCGATTCAAGATCTCTACCGTCTCGAATTGTAAATCTTTCTCGATGGCCTTGTGGGCATCTGCTTTCGTTAAAGAGTTGGTGATGATTTCTTGGAAACCTTTGGCCGTCAAAATCTGTGAGATATTCAACTGAACGCGTTCCTTGTCTAACAAAGGGAACTCCGAGATGAAGTTCGCGCTCAAATGATCTGACAAAGGAATATTATCCAAACCGTGGATACGTAAAATCTCCTCGATGATATCTGCCTCTCTCGTCACATCCACGCGGTAAGCAGGGGAGATAGCCACGAATTCGTCGCCTTTATCGGCTTCGATTTTGAAATCCAATAAGTTCAAAATTTCTTTAATTCGCTTAGCTGCTAATTCAACTCCAATGTATTGTTGCACCCGACGAACGCTAACCGGAATTTCGATTAAAGATACCGGCGTTGGATAAAAATCAATCGGTTCAGACGTAATTTTTCCACCTGCTACTTCTTGAATTAATTGAGCGGCGTATTCCAAAGCAAATAATTTCGCTTGAATATCTGTCCCACGCTCAAAACGGAACGAAGCATCAGTTTTCAGCCCGTGAATTTGACTGGCTTTACGGATACGCTCTGGTTTGAAGTGAGCCACTTCTAAGAATATACGCGTCGTGGATTCTTTAATCCCTGAATCTTCACCACCCATTACGCCGGCCATGCCGATCGCGCCGGAAGCGTCACAGATCATTAATTCTTCTCCTGTTAACTTGCGTTCTACGCCGTCCAAGGTTTTGAAAAGTGTTCCTGCAGGTAAAGAATCGACGATTAATTTTCCACCTTTAATTTCGTTCCAATCATAGGCATGCATTGGCTGGCCTACACCGTGGCAGATGAAATTCGTAATGTCGACCACGTTATTAATAGGACGCAAACCAATCGCTTGCAAGCGTTCTTGCAACCAGTTGGGTGATGGAGCGACCTGAATGCCATCGATGGTGATACCACAGAAGCGGTCGCAACCAGCGTCCTTAATTTCTACAGCGATTGGATGAGCATTGCTTTCTATCACCAAAGCAGGTGAAGGTAATTGAATCGGAAGACCCGTTACCGCTCTGATATCGCGCGCCACGCCCCAGTGAGAGGCAGCATCCGCGCGGTTTGGCGTTAATCCGATTTCTAAAACTAAATCACCTGAAATATCGAAAAAAGAAGCGGCAGGAGTTCCGTTAGGCGCGTCCGTATCCAAGACTAAAATGCCGTCATGGGATGTCCCGATGCCGATTTCGTCTTCAGCACAGATCATACCTTCAGAGGGTTGACCATATACTTTGCGCTTCTCAATTTTGAATAATTCTTTACCCTCTTTATCGTATAATTGGGTGCCAGGAATGGCTACGATTACTTTTTGGCCGGCTGCTACGTTTGCTGCGCCGCAGACGATGGTTAAGATTTCGTCTAAACCAGCATCCACTGTCGTTAGGCTTAAAGTTTTCTCTTTTACCTCGAATTTCTCGCAGGTCAAAACTTCACCCACCACAAAGCCTTTTAATCCACCCGTAATCTTATCGTGAGGTTCGATGCCCTCCACTTCTAAGCCCGTGTTTGTTAATAAAACGTCTAATTCTTCTGGGCTACCTTGTGCAGGAAGCTTCGAAATATCAATAAAATCGCGTAACCAATTAAGGGAAATTTTCATCTGTCTAATTAACGGGTAAGTTTCATTTTGTAATCCACGGAAACTTTTCCTCGCGTGATATCACTTAACTTATTTTTGATAAGGCGCTTTTTCACCGGATTCAAGTGATCCGTGAATAAAATGCCTTCGATATGATCGTATTCGTGTTGGATAATGCGGGCGGCTAAACTTTCGAACATGTCCGTTCTTTCCTCCCCTTGTTCTGTCCAATAGTGAATCTTAACGTATTCTGGGCGATATACCTCGCCGCGAATGCCTGGAATCGATAAACAACCTTCTTCAAAACCCCATTCGTCCCCTGTTTCCTCGATAATGGTCGGGTTGACGAATACTTTTTTGAAGCCTACTAATGATTGATCCACATCCTCGTCCTTTTCTCCCTCATTCATAGGTCTACCATCAACAACGAATAAACGAATGTCCATCCCGATTTGCGGAGCTGCTAAACCCACACCGCTGGCAGCGTACATGGTTTCAAACATATCTTCCGATAATTTGATTAAATCAATCGAACCTAATTCAATAGGTGCAGCGACTTTTCTTAAAACGGGGTCCCCGTAGGGTATAATTGGATAAATCATATCTATTAGCGCAATGCAAACAACAAATTTAGCAGAATTTATCCTTTGTTTTTCGTAATTTGCAGGGATTTTTAACCTAAGTAAGATTTAATAAAAAGATTATGAATAGAAACTTCTTTAAGGCACATCCTTGGCATGGCGTACAAATCGGCGACCAAATGCCTGAATTAGTGACCGCCTTTATTGAAATTGTTCCTACGGACACAGTAAAATACGAGATTGATAAGCAAACGGGTTATTTGAAAATTGATCGCCCGCAGAAATTCTCGAACATTGTGCCTGCCTTATACGGCTTTTTGCCGCAAACCTATTGCTCGGATGGCATTGCAGAGCTTGCTCGCAAGTATTCTGGGAAAGATATTGAAAGAGGGGATGGCGATCCATTGGATATTTTAGTGCTTTCAGAGCGTGCCATTACGCACGGAGATATTTTATGTCAGGCGATTCCGATAGGTGGAATTCGCATGATTGATAAGGGTGAAGCGGATGATAAAATTATTGCGGTGTTGAAGGATGATCCGATTTACGGCAAATGGAAAGACATTGCCGATGCCCCTAAAGATATCGTGGAGCGTTTGAGACACTATTTCTGGACCTATAAAATGTTGCCTGGAGAAACTACCTCAAATGCGGTAGATATTGATGATATTTATGGTCGCGAGGTGGCTTTCGAAGTGATTCGCCAGGCACGCGAAGATTACCGTAAAAACTTTGGTTAGAAACCATTTAAATGTAAAGCTATGTGGCAATTTGTCAAGTATTCGTTAGCGACTGTTTTTGGACTATTCCTTTTTGTAATCGTCTCTCTGCTTCTTTTAGCCGGCGTTGGTGCGGCGATGGGAAGCTCCGATGAGGTCTACGATTTAAAGGATAATTCAGTTTTAAGATTAGATCTAAATCGTCCGATTGTTGAGAATGCATCGACGGAGGAGAATCCCTTCGCTGCTTTGACGGACATCTATTTTGCCCCGCCAGAAAATCTAGGTTTGATTCAAGTTTTGTCTGCTTTAGAGCGCGCGAAGGTGGATCCTAAAATCAAAGGCATCTATTTAGATGCGAGTTTCCCGATCGCAGGTTATGCCCAGCTTTCGGAGATTCGGGAGGCGATTCAGAAGTTCCAAAAGTCAGGCAAATTCGTCTACGCTTACGCTAATTCCTATACAGAAAAAGGCTATTATGTATCCTCTGTGGCAGATAAGACCTATTTGAATCCGAATGGTTTATTGGATTTCAATGGTATTAGCGTTCAATATACCTTCTACAAGAAGGCGCTGGATAAATTAGAGATTGAGCCTTTGGTATTCCGCGTGGGAACTTACAAGTCTGCTGTGGAGCCTTTCATTCGCGAAGACATGAGCGAGGAAAACAAGGCCCAAACCTCTTCTTTCTTACAATCGATTAATACCTATATTTTTGATAAAATTGCGAGATCTAAGAACATACCGGTCCGTAAACTAGATCAAATTGCGGATAGCCTGCAAGCCTTCGAGCCTTCAAATGCTGAGAAGTTAGGCATGGTAAAGCAAGGCTATTGGGATGAGTTTGAAGCTTTATTAAAAAAGGCCTCAGGCGAGAAGGAGAAAGTGATTTATGTGTCGGTGAATAATTATTTGAAGGCCAAAAATCCGATCGACGAAGTGGAAGGGAAAGATCGAATTGCGGTTTTAGTGGCAGAAGGAGAGATCTCGGGTACGAGAGCGAGCGAAGGCAATATCGGATCAGATGATTTCGTGAAGGAGTTGAAAAAGCTTCGGGAGAGCAAATCAGTGAAGGCGATTGTACTTCGTATTGATTCTCCGGGAGGGTCTTCTTTAGCGTCTGATATCATGTGGCGCGAGATTGAATTAACGAAAAAAGTGAAGCCGATTATCTCCTCTATGTCGAATTATGCCGCATCTGGTGGTTATTATATGGCGATGGGTACGGATGCGATTGTAGCTCAACCTACCACCATCACCGGTTCGATTGGTATTTTTGCGGCTTGGTTTAATGTGGATAATTTCTTGAAAAATACCTTGGGAATCACGCAGGATCACGTGAATACGCATGCGAATTCGAATTTCATGAATTCAGCGGGTGCCTTGACCGATTTTCAGAAGTCGGTAGTCCAAAACTCCGTCAACAAAGGCTACCTATCCTTTACAACGAAGGCGGCGGCAGGTCGTAAGATGACATTGCAACGATTGCAATCGTTAGCGGGTGGTCGTGTTTGGACAGGTGCTCAGGCAAAACAAATCGGTTTAGTAGATGAGCTAGGTGGTTTAGATAAAGCGATTGAAATCGCAGCTGCAAAAGCAAAATTAAAGCCAGGTGCTTACAAGGTGGCGGTTTATCCGAAAGCAAAATCTTTCGTGGATGAATTGCTAAGCACAGCCACTTCGGAGTCTTCGATGACCGAGCGTTTTTTAGCTAAAAATATTCCTTGGTCTACTTCAGTTTTAGAAGTGAATCGTTGGAAAAAAAGAGAAGGCTTCTTAGCGATGATGCCTTATTTAATGGAATTTGAATAGAAATAAAGCTTATATGGTACGTAATAATTGGACTCGTGAAGAGGTAGAAAAAATATACAACCAGCCGTTTTTAGACTTAGTCTATCAAGCGGCAACGGTACACCGCGAGAATTTTGACCCGAATGAGGTGCAAATCTCCACTCTTCTTTCGATCAAGACGGGAGGTTGCCCAGAGGATTGTTCTTATTGCTCTCAAGCGGCGCGTTATCACACGAATGTGAAGGTGCAAAAATTACTTCCTTACGAAGAAGTAATTCAAGCTGCGAATCGTGCAAAGGATAATGGAAGTTCTCGTTTCTGTATGGGAGCGGCTTGGCGTGAGGTGCGTGATAATAAGGATTTCGACCGTGTCTTAGATATGGTAAAAGGGGTGAATTCCTTGGGTATGGAAGTTTGCTGTACCTTAGGTATGTTATCTGAAGAGCAAGCGCAGAAATTGAAGGATGCAGGATTGTACGCTTACAATCACAACATTGATACGAGTGAAGAGTATTACGACGATGTTATTTCAACGCGTACCTATGACGATCGCTTAGAGACCCTAGGAAACGTGCGTAAGGCGAAATTATCCGTTTGTTCTGGTGGTATCATAGGAATGGGGGAAAGCGCAGGAGATCGCATCGGAATGCTATTGACTTTAGCTAACCTGCCCGAGCATCCGGAATCAGTTCCAGTGAACAACTTAGTACCCGTAGAAGGAACGCCTTTTGAGAACCAAAAGACGGCCTCTGTTTGGGATCTCGTTCGCGTGATCGCGACAGCTAGAATCATGATGCCAAAGTCTGCTGTTCGATTATCTGCAGGACGTTTAGAATTAAATTATGAAGGTCAAGCATTCTGTTTTATGGCAGGTGCAAATTCGATTTTCTCTGGAGACGTCTTATTAACGACGCCTAACCCGGATACGAAATCAGACGCGGAATTATTCCAAATCTTGAGCATTAAGCCGAAAGAGGCTTTCAAGGATGCACGTAAACCAGGTGTGGAGTTTAATCAAATTCCAAGTGCGCAAGGTTTAGAGCATAAGCACTAGTTTTTTCAAACATAAATGAAGCGCTATTTCGAAAGAGGTAGCGCTTTTTTCATGCGGTAATGTTGGATTTCCCCGAAAAGTAAATAGGATTCCACGATTATGGTGTACCCAATTCTCTGATAAAACGGCACCGCATTCTCCCTCGCCTCCAATACGATTTCAGTCCAGCCTTTCGCTTTCGCTTGATCCTCTAGGTAAGCCATGATGGCTTTCCCAATCCCCTTTCCTTGTGCCGAAGTAGCGGTAGCCACACAACGGACTTGACCTTGCTTTTCTGCAGACTCGTGCATCCGAGCTACACCTAGCACTTCGCCGTCTTCCACGGCGATGGCGTGAATGGCTTGATCTTCATCCGCTAGTACTTCGGATCCCAAAGGCTGATTCCAAGGTTCTCGTAGCACGTTAAAACGCAAAGCATAGTAGGCTTTCCATTCGGAGTCGGTTTGGGGCGATTTAATTTTCATGAGGTAGGAGGATAAAAAAATGGCGCAGCCCGCAGGGCTGCGCCATAAATATACACGATTCCTTCTCTATTTTGCAAAGTTCACCGCGCGCATTTCGCGAATTACGGTTACTTTGATTTGACCCGGATATTGCATCTCTTTCTCGATTTTCTGAGAAATGTCAAACGATAAGTTCGATGCCTTTTCGTCACTCACGTTCTCAGAATCAACCATGATACGTAACTCACGACCCGCTTGGATCGCATAACATTTCTGAACTCCGTCGAATGAAGTCGCTAATGTTTCTAAATCGCGAAGACGCTTCATGTACGACTCCATCATCTCGCGGCGTGCACCTGGACGAGATCCAGAAATCGCATCACACACTTGGATGATAGGAGAGATCATGGATGTCATCTCACACTCATCGTGGTGAGCTCCGATCGCATTACAAACCTCTGGATGCTCTTTGTATTTCTGAGCCAGTTCCATACCTAACAAAGCGTGAGGAAGTTCTGGTTCTTCATGCCAAACTTTACCAATATCATGTAGTAAACCTGCACGTTTAGCAAGCTTCGCATTCAAGCCTAATTCAGCCGCCATCGTTGCACAAAGCTTCGCGACTTCGCGCGAGTGTTGCAATAAGTTTTGGCCATAAGAAGAACGGAAACGCATGCGTCCGATCATCTTGATTAATTCTGGGTGTAAACCGTGAATACCTAAGTCGATCACGGTCTTCTCTCCGATTTCGATGATCTCATCGTCGATGTTCTTACGTGTCTTATTTACGACCTCCTCAATACGAGCCGGGTGAATACGACCATCTTGCACTAAACGGTGAAGTGATAAACGGGCAATCTCACGACGCACGGGATCAAAACCAGAGATGATAATCGCTTCCGGTGTATCATCCACGATGAATTCCACACCAGTTGCTGCTTCTAGCGCACGGATGTTGCGTCCTTCACGACCGATAATTTTACCCTTGATATCATCTGATTCGATGTTGAATACCGATACACAGTTTTCAATGGCATTCTCAGCTGCGGTACGTTGAATCGTCTCGATAACGACTTTCTTCGCCTCTTTCGTAGCTGTTAATTTCGCTTCTTCGATTGCTTGTTTCACTAAAGAACTCGCTTTCGATTCTGCCTCTGCCTTCAAAGCATCCATGATTTGTTGGCGTGCTTCGTCTGCTGAAAGGCCAGCAATTTTTTCTAATTGGCTGATCTGATTCGCTAGCATCGCTTCCGCTTCCTCGCGTTTCTTCTCTACATCTTCTAGCTTCTTGCGGAAGTTTTCTTCTTTCGCTTGAACGCTCTGTTTCGCCGAGTGTAATTCTTGTTCAGCCGCACGTTGTTGTTCTGCTTGCTGTGCCAAATTGCGCTCTTTCTCGCGTAATTTTTGTTCGTTTTCTAAGAGAATTCCTTTTTTGTTTTGGGACTCCTCTTCGAACTCTGCACGTAAACGCAAGAAGTTTTCCTTCGCCTCTAGCATACGGTCTTTCTTGATATTTTCTGCAGTGATTTCTGCATTTTTTAGGATGTCCTCCGCTTTGCGTTGGGCGTCTGTTTCGATGTTTTTATTTACCTTCGAGTAGAATACTTTTCCGGCAAATAATCCCCCCGCCGCAGCGATAAGGGGTAAAATAAAGGTTAATATAGTCGACATATAGAACGAATGTGTGTTTATACATTAGTTCCCTGAAAAATCGAAATAAAAGGAGAATTATACTGTGAACTCAGCTGCTAGAGATAATAATTCGTTGTTTTCTTCTAGCACATCGGCCTGAAGCGAATTATGTTCTGCTTCAAATTTCAAACCACACATGGCCAGGTCTAAGGCCACCATTGCCATCACGGCTGCGGGATCTGAACTATTTGTTTGTTGTTCGTAATAACGAACCATCTTGTTCA
>JBJOIV010000064.1:0-10380 GCA_046046955.1 Bacteroidota bacterium
TGAAGCGAATTATGTTCTGCTTCAAATTTCAAACCACACATGGCCAGGTCTAAGGCCACCATTGCCATCACGGCTGCGGGATCTGAACTATTTGTTTGTTGTTCGTAATAACGAACCATCTTGTTCACAACTGATGCTGCATTTCTTACGTAAGCCTCCTCGCCCGGACTAACCTTCAAGGCGATACTTTGTATGCCTACCAGTAGATTACAAGGGATTTTAGGATTCATGGATTGCGTAATTGGTCAATGCAATGATCTATTTTTGTAATATATTCTTCTAACTTTTGTTTCAACTCAGCGGTGGGAACTGCTGTGTTATCTGTACTAGCTACAATTTTAGCGAAATTATCTGATTTTTTAAAGTTTTTCTCCAATTCTTTTAGCCGTCTCATCGATCTAGCTAGCTCCTCTGTTTTTTGGGCTAATTTTTCGGTTAACTCATCCACTTTCGCCTGCTTTTCGGCCATCGCCCCCTCGTATTCTTGTAAACGCGTTACCATCCCGCCGATTTTCAGCTTGAGGTTTAGGTATTGCATTTTCAGTTCATTTTTCATTTCAAGGCTAAGCTAGGTTTTCCGTTTTTCCAGGAAAATTCTTGGATGAATATATAGGCCAAAATACAAATAAATCCGATGTTTTGGCTGATGATCATTGGGATTTCTAATCTGGCCAACAGCGCACCGGAAGCGATGGCAAAAACGCCTAGACTGATGTAAACAATCGCTGCCATCCAGCGGTAGGGTGCGGGATCGTATTTTTGGCCCCCAACATAACACAATAAGGTCATCACGATCGCAGAGGTCAGGAAGGAATAAGCGCAGGCCATATATCCGTAAACAGGGATAAACAATACATTTCCGATCAGGGTTACCGCAAGCCCAGTCACCGTGATGACCGTGCCCATATAGGTCTTATTCGTCTTTTTAAACCAAACCGATTGCGTATAATACACCCCTAAAAACAAGTTAGCCAGTAATAAAACGGGTACAACAGCAATGCCTTCCCAATAGATTGCCTGGCGTAAAAACAGACCTTGGATCCAGAATAAATTAGAACTCACACCTACCCACAAAATCAGGCAAACAATCACAAACCAGTGGCTCACCAGGGCTAAATTAGCTTGGGAATTTTCAGCTGATTTAGATCCTAAAAAGAAGGGTTCCGCGGCATATTTGAACGCCTGAATGGCTAGGCTCATGAAGACTGAAAGCTTGTAGCAATTTCCATAAATCCCAAGCGCATCTTCCGAAGTTCTTCCCGAATAAAACCCGGCAGGTAAAAACTCTTCCAATAATAGGCGGTCAAACATCAAGTTAAACATCGCCGCTAAACTCATGAACATGATGGGGTAAGAATACACCCATAATTTCTTCATTTCTGCGCCATCAAAAGTCCACTTGAAATCAGCGAAAGATGATCGTAGCCAATAAAATAGGCTGGCATTCGCGAGTAGGTTCGCAAGGAAAATATAACCTGCACCGATACTCGGGAAATACAGATTTTGTAAAAATTCAGGTCCCCAATGTTCTTCGTGCATCGGCTTTAATAGGGCCAGGAAAAACAGATTCAGTCCTACGTTGATGAGGATGGAGACGATTTTGGCCTTCACAAATAATTGTATTTTACGCTCTAAACGCAGACGGGCAAAAGGGATAGCGGTGACCGCATCGATGGCTAAAATCAAGGCTAACCAGCGCATGAATTGACCTTTACCTTCGTATCCTAGGGTAGCCATTAAGGGATCAGCGAAAACAAATAAGCCGATGGTGAAGAGTCCCGAAGTTAGGATGATCGCCGTTAAAATGATATTGTAGTAGCGTTCTGGGGCCTCTTTTGCATAGCGAAAGAATGCTGTCTCCATTCCGTAGGTGTAGATGATGTTCGCGATCGCGACATATCCGTAAAGTTTCACGTTCACGCCTAATTCTGCCGGAAGAAAAGCTGAGGTGTGAATGAAAACCAATAAAAAATTCAACGAGCGACCCAGAATGGTACTGAATCCATAGGAGAGGGTTTCGCCAGCTAATTTTTTAAGAATGGACATGCGTTAGAATAAGGTCAATTCTCAAAGTTACAATTTATTGCTTTTGATAGCCGATGATTTGGTAAAAATGCTCAGAATAACTTTCGCTTATCGGAATGTGGTTCTCGCCAATCTTGATTTTTTGGCTTCTAATTGATTCCATTTTACTCAAAGAGACGATAAATGATTTGTGCACGCGGATGAAATCGGTAGAAGGTAATTTTTCCTCGATGGATTTCATGGTCATTCTACAAACCACCGGAAATTTCTGCGTTCTTAGGTGAATTTTGATATAGTCTTTTAAACCCTCAATGTAGAGAATGTCCTCCAGCATGATTTTCATCAAAGAATAATCGGCATGGATAAAAATGAACTCTAATTTAGGGGCTTCTGCGGGTTTATTTAGGACTAGTTTGCTCTTGTAATAGTCTAAGGCTTTGTGACTTGCCTTTAAAAAACGTTCAAAATTAATCGGCTTTAAAACGTAATCGATGACATCTAAATTAAATCCGTCTAAGGCATATTGTTGGTAGGCTGTTACGAAAATGACCATCGGTTTCGTGGTCAAACTTTCTAAAAATTGCAAGCCAGTCATTCCCGGCATTTGAATGTCTAAGAAGACAAGGTCCACCGGATTATTTTCCAAATATTCTACCGCTTCCATCGCATTTCTGCAACGCTTAACGAGTTGAAGAAAAGGAACTTTGGAAATATTATCCTCCACTAAATCTAGGGCAAGACTCTCATCGTCTACCGCTAAACATTTTAAAACGGTACCAGGTAGTTCAACTAGGCTTTCCTCTGACATATTAGATGTGTTGAATGGTGAGGGTAATTTCGAAATCCGAATCTGATTCTTTTACCGTAAGTTCATGGTTCGTAGGGTATAATAATTCCAAACGTCTTTTCACGTTCGCTAATCCTATCCCAGAACTTTCGTCTTTTTTCTCGTTTATAACAGCTCCTTTTTTGTTCGCCACATGGAAACTAAGTTCTTTGGCCGTATCCGTTAATTCGATTTTTATTGTTGGGTTTTCAATGAAACCTACGCCATGTTTGAAGGCATTTTCTACGAAAGGAATCAGCAACATTGGTTCGATGCTACTAGATTGAGGCCCTAATTGGTGCTTGAATTGAATGTCAATATCATTGCCAAAACGGATTTTTTGCAAGTCAATATAACTCTCTAAATAGGTCAATTCTTTACTTATGGGAACAATCGAATCATTCGTCTCATAGATCATGTAACGCATCAATTCGGATAATTTTACCACCACCGGCTCCACCATTTCGGGCTTTCTGCGAGATAGAGAAACCACGCTATTTAACACATTAAACATGAAATGGGGGCTGATTTGTGATCTCAAGAACGAAAGCTCAGACTTTAAGCGTTCGTTTTCCTGTTCTTTGACCTGCTCATCCTCTTTCATTCGGTCTGAAATCAGGCGATAGGATGTACCGATTGCCGCATAGAACAACAACTGGAAAATCATACGCATCAACGCCCCTCTTCTCGCCCCGCCACCTGAATGGTTTCCCGGGAAGAAATGAGCGTATACCCAATGAAATAATTCTTCGTGCACATAAAGCATGAACACAATGGCCCCTATCAGCGTAATCAAGTAGATAATCACCCCTTTCGAGCGAAGTAATTTAGGTAGTAAGATCTCCGTATTTAAGTAAAAGAAAGGGATGTTAATGACCGTGAAGCTGGTCATGTAGAAGATCCAAAAATAAGAACGGCGAATTTCTTCTTGATTATTCGAATTAGTGTTTGGTCCTAATAGAATCGGAAGCGCAATCAGGAAAGCCCAAAAAAACAGGTGCAATAGCAGGTTCCTGAGTTTAAACGTCTTTTGTATCATCGGGTTTTATTTTGCTTTTTGTAATCAGCGAATCCAAATTAAGATAATCTTCCTTATATTTCCAGTATATTTTCTACCACTATCCTGATTGTGCCGATGAAACGGCAGAATGATTTTAGGTAGATTTGCTTAAACCTTGTTTTAACCATGAAAAAAATCCTCTTTTCGTTGCTGCTCGTTGCACCCATTTGTGCCTGGGCTCAGCAATCGATTCCTCTCACTGATTTATCCGCTTTTGACCAGCCCAGCAAGAACTGGACCATTGAAAAAGCCGTCTTTTCGAACTATTCGGACACCGCTTTTCAAGTTAGTCCTGGTCAGGGAGTTTTAGTCAATACCTTGCGCGGAGGTAAATACCACCGCAGCGATGATTTGAAGTCTAAAATGCAACACGGAGACATCCGTCTTTTAGTGGATTTCATGTTGCCTAAAGGAATGAACTCAGGTATCTATTTGCAAGGTCGCTATGAGGTACAATTATTCGATTCTTGGGGAAAGAAAACGGTGAAATACCATGATTGTGGAGGTATCTATGAGCGTTGGGATGAGGCTCGAGGAAAAGGGAATGAGGGGTATGAAGGTTATGCTCCTCGCCAAAACGCGAGTAAAGCACCCGGTCTTTGGCAGACATTAGAAATCGATTTTCAGGCGCCTCGCTTCGATGCGAATGGCCGCAAAACGGCGAATGCCATCTTCAAAAAAGTCATTTTAAATGGGATTGTAGTACAGGAAAATATCGAAGTTTCTGGCATGACCCGCGGTGCTATTTTTGATAAGGAAGCGCCTTTTGGTCCCATCTTAATTCAAGGAGATCATGGTCCGATAGCCTTGAGAAATCTACGTTTTGAGACCTATGAAAAGCCAACGGCCTCACTCGGAGAAGTTTCCTACGATTATTACACGGGTAAATTTACAGATCCCATTATACCTACCACCAGTCCAGCTAAATCAGGTAAAATTCCAGCTTTAACGTATCGTGTTATTCCGGTGAACAATGATTATTTGATTCACTACAAGGCCGAATTAAGCATTCCGGAGGACGATAATTACGAATTCCAAACCTATTGGACAGGTTCAGGCGAATTGAAAATTGATGGCAAAGTTTTGAACAATGGAGCCCATTGGTTTAACGAAATGGTGCCTGCGTCTACTTTCCTAAAGGCAGGTAAACACCAATTAGAAATTGTTCACATCAAAGATTTCCCTTGGGGGCCTAAGGCTTTGGGTTTAAACGTGAAACGCATCGGAGCTCGCTTAGTTTCCTTGCATGAAAGAACTTCGCTATTAGATCCAGACGCGGTCGGATTAATCGAAGTGAAAGCCAATGCGGAACCTGTATTGCAGCGTTCATTCGCCTTCCATTTAGGAAAGAAAAAGACCCACGTGATTCAGGTGGGAGACCCAGCGGGGGTGCACTATTCGTATGATTTGAAGCAAGGGGCGGTCTTACAGGTATGGCGTGGTAAGTTCTTAGATGCCACCCAAATGTGGGATAACCGCGGCGAGCCACAAACCTCTGAACCGCTGGGCTTAAACGTCGTTCAAGACGGTAAATTCCCTTTAGTTTTAGCGCACCAAGTTCAACCTGATTCAACCGAATTGGTCTACAAAGGCTATCGTTTGGAGGCAGGAAGACCCGTATTCATGTACGATTGGACGGCAGCGAAATTACGGGTGGAAGATCGCATTCAGCCAGCTGGAAATGGACTTCGCAGAACGCTGAGTTTAGTGGGGGCAAGTCCACAAAAAAGTGATGTGGAGGCTGTATTAGCCACAGGGCATCATTTGTCTATCCTACAAAACGGTCTAGCCTCGCAGCCTGGAAACTTTATCGAGTGGAAAGGAGCAGCAGCTGAACTGCTGAAAACGCCGGCTGGAGCGCAACAAATTCGGGTGCCATTTTCAGGGGCACAATTCACCTTTGATTTGATTTGGTAACGATGAAAAAATATACCGCTTTTTTACTCTTGTTTTCTATGGCGCTAGGCGCCTTTGCACAAACAAAACAGACTCCTAAAAAGGAGCAGGATTATTACGAAATTAAGACGCTTCCGATACCAAAAGAGATTTACCTCGAGGTGGGTGGCCTCGCTACCATGCCAGATGGCCGATTAGCGGTGAGTACGCGTCGGGGGGAGATTTGGATTGTAGAGAATCCATACCAAAAAACAAGTCACCAAACCTATTACCGCCGTTTTGCGAGTGGGTTGCACGAGGTCTTAGGTTTAGCTTACAAGGATGGCGCATTTTACTGCTCTCAGCGGGGTGAATTGACGAAGATCTCGGACACGGATCGCGATGGCGTAGCGGATTTATACGAGCCGATTTATACCTTCGATTTATCGGGCAATTACCATGAATATACCTACGGTCCAGTCATTGACAAGAACGGGGATATGTGGGTGAGTTTGAACTTGGCCTGGGTGGGTTTTGGTGAAGGTAAGTTTGCCAAATGGCGTGGCTGGTTCGTTAAAATCACTCCTGGCGGGAAATTGGAGCCTTTTGCCGGTGGTTTACGTTCTCCGGCAGGTTATAGCTTTAACGACGAAGGCGATTTGTTTTATGGAGAAAACCAAGGCGACTGGGTCGGTTCTGGTCGCGTAACACATTTAGCGAAAGGTGATTTTGCTGGTAATCCTGGTGGATTAAAATGGGCGAAAGAGCCTAATAGTCCATTGAAACTAAGCCTAGAAGAAATCCAAGATAATGGTTCGCCGATGTTTGAGGCAGCGAAGAAAAATCCTAAGATTAAATTGCCAGCTGTTTGGTTCCCACACGCGATCATGGGTATTTCTACCTCTGATATCTTGCAAGATACAACGAAAGGAAAGTTTAGTCCGTTCCCCGGTCAGTATTTCGTAGCCGATCAAGGCCAATCGAAAGTGATGCGCATGGGTCTGGAGAAAGTGAACGGAGTATACCAAGGTTTTGCGATTAACTACCGGGAGGGTTTTCAGTCCGGTATTTTGCGCGAGCGTTTTGGCCTAGATGGCAGCATGTTCGTGGGTATGACCTCGCGTGGTTGGGGAAGTACTGGGAAGGATGAGTTTGGTTTACAGCGCCTTTTCTGGAACGGAAACATGCCTTTCGAGATCGATATGATCAAGGCAAAATCTGACGGATTTGAGTTCAGCTTTACACAACCAGTAGACGTGAATTCCGTTAAAAAGGCGGCTTCCTACGCTATACGCTCATATATCTACAAATACCAGCACCAATATGGTAGCCCGATTATCGAGTTAAAAGACTTGAAAATTAAGGGGCTAGAAGTCTCCGCTGATCGCAAGAGAGTACGCATCTCCATCGATGGAATTCGCCAATTCTTTATTCATGAATTTACCTTGAAAGGGGTGTTGAATGAGAAAGGGGAGCCTTTATTGCATGAGACGGCTTATTATACCTTGAATGAGATTCCAGCAGGACCGGCTTTAGTGGCAGCGGCACCTCAGGATGAAATAAAGGTAAAAGTGAGTGAAACGATAGTGAGTAAAGGATTAGGCTACGAATTAGCCATCTCTAATTTATTAAAGAAACATACCTGCTCTGCCTGTCACGCAAAAGATAGCAAACTGGTAGGTCCAGCGTTCACGGAAATTGCGAAACGCAATTATTCCAATCAACAGATTTTAGAATTAGTCTATAAGCCTAGGCCTGAAAACTGGCCTGACTTCGCTACCGAAATGGCACCGATGAGCCACGTGCCTAAGGCGGATGTGCTGAAAATCGCCGGCTGGATCAATGGCCTACGAGAAAAAGAAGGTTTAAAGAACCGTGATTAACAAAAAAAGCTCTCTGCGATGAACAGAGAGCTTTTTTTTAGGAGTCTGTGCGAATTATCTTTTCGCTGCGACGCTACCTTGAATCGCTAAAACGATTTGAGAAACCTCCCCGTTATTCATCACAGTGACGGTTTTATTGAAATTACCAGGACGACCTGCTGAATTAAATGAAGCAGTTACTTTTCCTGTTTTACCTGGCATCACCGGTTCTCTTGTCCATTCTGGAGTCGTGCAACCACAAGAAGGCTGAACGTTAGAGATAACAACGGGGGTTTTACCTGTATTCGTGAATTCAAAGCTGTAAGTAGCGATTGTTCCTTCAGTAATCGTGCCAAAATCATGCTTCTCTTGCTTGAATTTCAACGCACCTTGGGCATTCGAAGTAAAGGCGAAGCCTAATACAAGCGCAAATAGGGCGATTAATTTTTTCATATGTAAATTCATTGGTTTTATGTAGAGTTCAAATCTATAAACAATAAAAGATTTCGGCAAGTTTCTTGTCTGGATTCTGTTTGGACGCCGAGGATTTTGTTGTATTTTTACGTGTTTAATAAGACGAAGCATTTGAATTCATTTACCTTTTCTTCACCTGACCTTTCATTCGATCCCGCTGGGGTGCTGGAGGACTACCGCTTAGCTGCTATAAGCCGCGCTTGTAGTCTTTTAGTGCGTAAAGAGGTGTTTTCAGGTCGGGCGAAATTCGGTATTTATGGGGATGGTAAAGAAGTATGCCAAATCGCTTTAGCGCGCTCTATGCGCCCAGGAGACTATATTTCGGGCTATTACCGTGATCAAACTATTGGCGCCGCCATCGGTGATTTAACTTGGCCTCAGTACTTTGCCCAGTTATATGGTCATCCAGATATTCAGTTTGACCCACATTCAGGAGGTCGCCAAATGAATAACCACCACGCTACCAGATGGTTAGATGAGGAGGGGAAATGGCTAGATCAAACAACTCGCTACAATACGGTGGCCGGTATTTCCTCCACCGCAGGTCAAATTCCTCGCGCTTTAGGGATTGCATATGCCTCTAAAATGTACCGCGAAAGAGCGGATTTAAAGGACCACGAAACCCTTTTTTCCAATAAAGGTCAAGAGGTTTGTTTCACCACTATCGGAGATGCATCCACGTCTGAGGGGATGTTTTTAGAGTGTATTAATGCAGCTGGTGTACTGCAAATTCCGATCGTTTTCTCAGTTTGGGACGACGGTTACGGCATTTCAGTTCCGATTGAATTCCAAACGACAAAATCATCCATTTCGAAGGCTCTAGCTGGTTATCAGCGCAATGAGCAGGAGAAAGGATTAGAAATTATACAAGTAAAAGCTTGGGATTATCCGGGTTTAATTGCTGCTTACCAACGTGCGGCAGACCTAGCTCGGACAGAGTTTGTTCCTTGCTTAGTTCATGTGATTGAATGTACGCAGCCCCAAGGGCACTCGGCATCCGGTTCGCATGAACGCTATAAGTCAACTGAGCGTTTAGCTTGGGAGCAGGAGGCAGATTGTAATGCCTTATTCCGTGAATGGGTTTTGGCAAAAAATATCGCCACAGAAGAGGCGCTTAAAGCCATCGATGAAGAGGCTAGTGTTTTAGCTCGCAAATACCAGAAAGAGGCTTTTGCAGCCTATATGGCCTCAGTTGATGTAGATAAGAAAGCTTTTTTACGCATTGCGAAGAGTCTGTTGGAATCGACAAATGAGCCGAGTTTATTGCAGCCCATTATTGATGAGTTAAACGCCTTACCTTATCCTATTTTCAGCGATTTAGTGCGGGCAGGCCGCAAGACCTTACGCGCTTTCCGCTTCTACCAAGGTCCAGCGGTTAAGTTGCTTAGAAAGTGGCTTGACGACTTGGAAAAGTTGAATCGCAGACGTTTCAGTTCGCACCAAATGAGTGAGTCTGACGAATCCCCTCTTTTAATCACGGGCGTAAAACCTACTTACGAAAAGGAACCCGTTTTAGTCGATGGTCGGGAGATATTAAATAAGGCATTTTCGCAGTTTTTAGAGGATCCACGTGTATTTATCCTTGGAGAGGACGTTGGAAAAATTGGGGATGTGAATCAAACGCTTGCGGGGTTACAAGATAAGTTTGGCCCCTTAAAAGTAACAGATACCGGTATTCGCGAAGTGAGTATCGTGGGCCAAGGAATCGGAGCCTCCATGCGTGGTTTGCGACCAATTGTAGAGATTCAATATTTAGATTACATATTCTACCCATTCCCCGTTTTATCGGATGATTGGGCTTGCTTGCATTACCGTACAGCCGGGGGCCAAAAAGCCCCGATGATTCTGAGAACCAGAGGACATCGTTTAGAGGGAATTTGGCATTCTGGAAGTCCTATGGCCGTTTTAATTAATGGATTGCGTGGCGTACATTTCTGTGTCCCTCGAAATATGACGCAGGCGGCTGGGATGTATAGAACCTTGTTGAAAGGCGATGATCCAGGAATTGTGATCGAATGCTTAAACGGATATCGCTTGAAAGAGCCAATGCCGTCTAATTTAACGGAGATCGAAGTGCCACTCGGTATTCCAGAAATCTTGCGTGAGGGAACGGATATTACCGTTGTGACCTATGGTTCGATGTGCCGCATCGTGCTGGAAGCGGCTGAAACGTTGGCTGGATTAGGTATTTCAGTGGAAGTGATCGATGTCCAAACTTTATTGCCTTTCGATCGCCACCACAGCATTTTGGCTTCCAT
>JBJOIV010000065.1:0-10297 GCA_046046955.1 Bacteroidota bacterium
AGACTAAGCAGCCATGGCATACGAAGTATTGCCAGCTATAATTCGAAGGTTTTTTTAACAGGAAATGCCTACAACTCCCGACGTGCTTACAACCGGACTACATAAGCTGTCAAAACCGGTCGATCCCCAATAGAAATACAAAGATACAAAATTTAAACGGGCAATGCAGTCGTCTGTTTAATTTCATCCATCACAAACAAGGTACTGATGTGTGCGACTGACGGCAAAACCGCTAGTTTTTCTTGGTAAAATTGATTGTAACTTTCTACATCCGCACTCACAACATTTAAATAGTAGTCAAAGTTCCCTGAAACTAAATGGCAGGAGGTTACCTCTGGGAAGTTGAGTATCGCCGCTTCAAATTCACTAAAGTTCTTCCGGTTTTGTTTCTCGAGTGTAACCTGGCAATGTACGAGTAGACCCAGGTTTAGTTTCTTGCGATTTAATAGCGCCACATAGCCTTGGATATACCCATCTGACTCCATTCGTTTGATTCGATCGTGGGTAGGGCTTAGGGATAAGTTTACCTGCTCTGATATTTCTTTGAGTGTTTTTTGACTATCGATTTGAATGATTTGTAAAATCTTATGATCCAATTCATCCAGATTAGTGTTTTTTGCCATAAAGTTTTCGGTTTTTCTATCTAATGGAGTCTTGTTTTCTGAATATTTTCTGATAAATAGTATAATCAAAGTAAATATTACTTATTATATGGTGTGATGCAAGATATTTTATTGCCTTATCTATATTTGTAGTGTATTATACTTCATCAAAGGTAAAGGCCAGCGGAATTTTTTCGGTGGTCTTTCTTTTTAAAACTATACGTTATGATCATAGGTGTCCCTAAAGAAATTAAAATTCAGGAGTTTCGGGTAGGCTTAACTCCGGCAGGTGTTCAAGGTTTAACGGCAAATGGACATCAAGTATACGTCCAGGCAAGTGCAGGCGAGGGCTCTGGCCTTTCAGATGCCCAATACAAAGAGGCAGGTGCGGTTATTTTAGCAACAGCTGCTGATGTATACGCCATAGCGGATATGATTGTAAAGGTGAAAGAACCTTTAGCAGCAGAATTTCCGCTGATTAAAAAGAATCAAATCCTATTTACTTATTTCCATTTCGCTGCATCTCGTGAATTAACTTCTGCGATGCTAAGTTCAGATGCCGTATGTATTGCGTACGAAACCGTAGAATTAGCAGATCGTAGTTTACCTCTATTAACTCCGATGTCAGAAGTGGCAGGTCGCATGGCGATTCAAGTGGGAGCTTTTTATTTAGGTAAACCTCAAGGCGGAAAAGGTAAGTTATTAGGCGGTGTGCCTGGGGTGAAACCAGCGAATGTACTTGTACTAGGTGGTGGAGTAGTAGGAACGCAAGCGGCGAAGATGGCGGCAGGATTAGGTGCGAATGTGACGATTATGGACACGAATTTAGCGCGTCTTCGTTATTTGGATGAGGTGATGCCTGCTAATGTGTCCACTCAGTTTTCTACTTCTTATGCGATTCAAGAAGCCTTGCCCTCAGTGGATTTAGTGATAGGGGCCGTTTTATTACACGGTGCCAAAGCGCCTCACCTAATCAAACGTGATGACCTAAAGAAGATGGCTCCTGGTACGGTTTTAGTGGATGTTGCGGTGGATCAAGGTGGATGTATTGAAACTTGTAAACCTACGACGCACGAGAATCCTATTTATGAGATTGATGGAATTGTTCACTATTGCGTGGCTAATATGCCAGGCGCTGTACCACAAACTTCTACCATGGCTTTAACGCAAGCTACATTGCCATACGTTCATCTGTTAGCTAATCTAGGTTGGACAGAGGCTTGTATCCAAAATGAAGCCCTGAATAAAGGATTGACGATCTATGATGGTAAACTATTCCATCCAGGTGTCGCGGCAACCTTTAATTTATAGTTCCCAAAATTTAACGCCCTGCGTTTTTAACAAGTCCAATTGTTGGAGATTGAATTGAAATTTAAAATTCTCCTCCTGCAATTGGGCTTCTTCTAATAAGTTTTGGATTTGGTCTAATTCCAATTGCTTAATCGTTCCCTCTTTGTAACGAGCTTCTCCTAGCTGATAGGCATATTTCGCCTGATCAATCACTTTTTTCTGCGTAGCTAATTTGTCCTGAATTAGGCTCAAATTCGCTTGTCCTTGACGTAATTCATACGCAAGTTTTGTTTGGGTATCTTCTTTTTGGAAGGCGATGCGTTCTTGTTGGATTTTGGCCAAACTCTGTTGCATGCTTGCTCTTTTTCCTGAATAGATCGGTACAGTTAGTTTAATGCCTACCAAAGAATTCAATTTGAAGTCATCCTCAAACGCAGGAACCTCCCCATTAATGCGGGGCAAATATCCATTGCGTACTCCAAGTGTGGCAGAACCCGCTAGGGTAGGAGTGCTCGCTTTGCTTTGGATAGCAATCTCTTGTTCAAATACCGATTTCTCTGCTTCTAAACTTAGGATAGAGGGATGTTGTTCGATGGTTCCTTTTGTCGCATTCGCTTGTAAGATCGCTTTGATTTGCTCTTTGAGCCCTTTTTGACCGCTTTGCGTTTGCAAGAAGTCGATCAATTTATCGATTTGTGTTTCGGTCTCGGTGATTTTTGTCTCTTGGTTTTGTGCGCGAATGCGCAGTCCCATTACATCTAATTCCAACGCCTCGCCTAATTTAATTTGGTTCTCTACAATCGCTTTGTGCGAATTGATACGGCCTAATTCAGCCTTTTGAATCGTGACTACGTTTTGTAAAAAGAGAATTTGGTGGTATACCGTCGCGATTTGGAAGGCTAATCCAAAAGCCGTTTGATCAATCTGCGTTTGAGAAAGACGTGTTTCTAAAAGAATCTTATCAATGGTTGATTTGTTTTTTCCCCAATCATATAGCGTTTGGCTAGCCACAAAATTCGTATTATAATTCATGTTTGGCTGAAATTGCAATACAGATGGTACTCCTCCAGTGGCAAAGGTAACTTTCGAGACAGGATCAATACGCGTTATGCCCGCCTCATATGCGACTATTGGTTTTGCATAAGAGCCTTGTATTTGCGTCTTGATTTCTCCCGCTTGTAATTGTGTTTTTTGCGCCTTTATAATAGGAGAGTAGGTCAATACCTGCTGAACAAGCGTATTCAACTCTCTATTCGTCTGAGCTTGAGCTGTCAAGGCTAAAAGTGTTAATAGGGCAATTTTTCTCATATGATTAATGGGCCTCTTCACTGGCCTTTAAAATTTTCTCGATGTCTTTTTTATCCTTCTTGGGCGTTTTGATTAAGAAAACGAAAGGAAATATTAGGATGAAAATGATGGAAACTAATCGGAATGTGTCCAAATAAGCTAAGTAATAGGCTTGCTTAGTTACCGCCATATCAATCTGCTTGTAGGCCATTTCGCCGGCACGAGCAATCTCGCCTGTTTTCTGGGCCATCGATTGCGCAATTCCTTGGAATCGCTGCTGGAATAATGGATTTTCAGCCGTTACATTCGCTAGTAAATCGGAACGATGTTGTGCAGCACGAGTTGTCGCATAATTATTAGCCACTGCAATACCAAAAGCACCACCCAGCTGTCGAATCATATTGGTCAAGGAGATACCTGAGGCATACTCATTTGGCTTTAAACCAGCCACAGCCTGATTAATTAAGGGCATTTGTAGACAGGAAACTCCGATGACGCGGAGCATCTGCATAGGGAAGAAATCCCAGCGTCCCATGTCGCTAGTCGATTCACCACCGATAAAGCCGAATACAATATAGATCAAAATGCCAAATACCATGAAGGGAAGTGGCTTTGCGCCTTTGGAAAGTGCACGACCGATAACAGGGAACAAAAAGACCCCTAAAAAGGTAGGAACCATTAAAGATAATCCTGTTTCCGTAGGCGTTAATCCATTAATGCGTTGCACCATAATTGGATAGACGAACACGGAAGTAAACAAACCGAATCCACCCACTAACGTGAAGATGGAACTCATGGTGAATGTTTGGTTTTGGAAAATACGAATATTGACGACCGGAGATTTTGTGTGTAATTCGCGGTAAATAAAGGCAGCAAGGCCACCCACGAATAAAAAGGCGCAAATATTAATCAAGCGAGAATCAAACCAGTCTTCTGATTCTCCCTTTTCTAACATGAACTGTAAACCACCCACGGTTACCATTAACAACAATATTCCCGGATAATCGATCGCCATATTCTTTCGATTGGCCCCTTCGCCTTCCTTTCGGTCGATGTAAACCAGTGTTAAGATCACAGCAATGATACAAATAGGGATATTCACTAAAAATATATCCGACCAGTGGAAGTTATCCACTAAATATCCTCCTAAAACAGGTCCTAATGAGGGACCTAAGATGATACCCATTCCAAAGAATCCCGAGGCCATAGGCCGATCTTCTGGTTCAAAAGCATCAAACAATATGGCTTGTGAAGTGGATAGGAGGGCTCCGCCACCAATACCTTGGATGAAGCGCCAAAAGACTAATTCCCACAAGGTTTCACTCATCCCACAGAAATAAGACGCGATACCAAATAGAATCATCGATCCGAGGTAATAATTCTTTCGGCCAAAATACTCCCCTAAGAATCCTGTCATCGGGATAATCACCACGTTCGCGATGGCATAACTCGTAATGACCCACGCGATATCCTCAATCGTAGCTCCTAGTGCACCAGAGATTTGGTTCAGGGCCACATTGACAATGGTTGTGTCCAATAACTCCATCACGGCAGCCGTGATGGTCGTTAAAACAATAATAAATTTGGCAAATCCTTGCGGGCGCTCCATGAAATTAGTTCAATGGGATAGATACTTCTAAAGACATACCTGCGCGAAGCATGGATTTGTACTTAGCTAGATCCGAAATTTCAATTTTAACGGGAATACGTTGGGTTACTTTCACGAAGTTACCTGATGAATTATCCGGAGGCAAAAGGGATGTTTTAGCCCCAGTTGATTCAGAAATAGAAATGATTTTTCCCTTCATTTTCTCTTTAGGGAAAGCGTCAATCGTTAATTCCGCTTCCATTCCAGCGTGTAATTTTTGAACTTGTGTTTCCTTAAAGTTCGCAACCACCCAAAACGTATTATTATCTACGATTGTCATTAATGGTTGGGATACCTGAATGAATTGTCCAGGTTCAATCGATTTCTTTCCGATTCTTCCCGATACTGGAGCTGTAATCGTATAGTAATTCAACTTTAATTTTTGCTGAGCGATCTTCACTTCTTTATTCTTAACTAAGTTCTCAGCGCGTTTAACAGCGGATTCCTGAATCGCTAATTTTGATTTAGTACTATTTAGTTCATCTATAGAGCCAAAATACTTGATATTAGCTAACTCAACTTGATCCTTCGAATCTACAAACTGTTGGTGTGTAATAGCCTTAGCTTTTTCTAATTCGCCATTGCGACTCAAATCTCTTTCTGCTTTATTTTTCAAATACTCGGCCGTTTTTACTTGCGCTTGTTGTGCTTGAATCGCTTTTTGAAGACTGGTAAGGTTGGCTTTCGCAGCGGTTACATCGATATTCGCTTGATCTAAATCAACTTCCATCTCAGATAAAGCTAGTTTAGCCTCTTCCTTATCGATTTCGACTAAAACGGTACCCGCTTTCACCATTTCATAATCATGAACGCTTACCGATTTCACAAAACCAGAAACGCGTGGCAATACAGGAACAAAATAGGTTTCAATTTGTGCGTTGTCTGTGTCTTCGTGCGTGGTCGCGTAGCGGTATTTACTAATTCCATAATAGCCTCCTAAAAGGACTACTAGGGCTAGAATGATCTTAGGTAAATTCTTTTTAGGTTTCTGCGTATCTGTCATAAGAATGGATTTGATGATAAAGTTAGCTTATTTTTCAATAAAGTCAATTTGGTTGACTAAATTTCTTGTGTTAATTTTGTGTTATGAAAGAGAACCGGGAAGAATCGGAAATGTTTTTAACTCGCTTGTTTGCGAAGTCTTACCGCGTTATCAAGTCGTTGAATGCCCATTATTTGGCAGAAATGGGCTACCAAGACTTCAAAGTGGGTCACGTGATGGTGATGATGAATCTGAAAGAGGAAGGGATTACCGCGGCTGAAATTGCGAAAAAGGTACACGTTTCTAAACAAGCGATTAGCAAACTGGTGCACGAATTAGCGGAGAAAGGCTTTTTGATGAACTTGAAACACCCAGAAGATTTGCGTGCAACCCTCATCCATACGACAGTGGCGGGAGAACAGTTTTTATCGGCTTTGCATGCTTGCCGATTGAAAGTGGATCAGGAATTATCCCAAGTCATCGGAACCGATAAGTTAGACCAAATCAGGACTGCTATTGAATCCATGTTATTGCATTACGAATCCAACGCTTATTTAGATTCAGAAAGCGAGTCTTTTGCGAATTCCAAGCTCTAGAAGAAGCGTTCGTGAAAGTTCACGAGAAAAATTTCATGACTTGCCCGTGTTATGGCGGTATATAACCAACGCAGGTATTCGGCGTCGATTTGATCCTCTTTTAAATAGCCTTGATCCACAAATACCGCAGCCCATTGTCCACCTTGTGATTTGTGAACAGTCAAAGCGTAGGCGAATTTCACTTGTAAAGCATTCAAATAAGGGTCTTTCCGAATGGCCTCTGTGCGTTCCTTTTTCTTAGGCATGTGCGCATAATCTTCGCAAACAGAGTCATACAATTTCTTATTTGCCTCTCGTCCCAGAGCAGATTCCGTTGAATGCAAGGTCTCTAACAAGATTTTAGCCTCAATGGGTGGATGGTCTTCATAGTCACAAAGACGCAAAGAAACATCTAAAAATCGCTGTCCGTGCATTTCTTCCTCCCGTTTGATCTTCATAATCTCCACAAAATCCCCATTTGCCAAAAATCCTGCAGGAGAATCTTCTTCTAACCAATGGTAATTATTGCGAACAATCATCAGTAAATCGCCACTTGAAATTTCGTCTTCTTGATATAATATCGTTCTTCTGACAAATTCATTCAGCTGAACAGCACTTTTATTAGATCGGGTCAACAAAATCGTTTCTTCCTTCCCAAATTTCTTATAGGCGTAATGCATCCCATCTTCCATCTTTTCCCCAGTCATCCGGAAGATGTCTTTGAAGGATTTAGTATTGAATTGTATCGCAGTTGAATTGGCTAATAGAAGTTGCCTTAAAGCAGTTGCATTGTATAATATACCCGAATCAATATCTTGACGCATGACATCAATTAACTCATGATCCAACACCTCCATATGGAATTCAGAAGAAATGTAATCTCTCGAAAGGGCAGGAGATAGGCTCTTTCCTACAGGTGGCAACTGTGCTGTATCTCCTACGAAGATCAATTTATTGCCCGTATGGCCATTCTCTGGGTTCGTAAATACGTATTCGATTAAATCGGTTAACAAGCTATTCGTCCCAAAATCCGACTCATCTGTAATCATTGACGCCTCATCTACGATAAAGACCGTATTGGTGGCATAATTATTCATTCGCTGAAAACTCAGTGCTCCTGAATGAGAATTACTTACTTGACGATAGATCTTTTTGTGGATAGTACTCGCTTTTTTCTTAGCATAATTAGCCATTACCTTAGCAGCACGACCGGTAGGTGCCATTAATTGGGTTTTATAACCAAAGGCAGGCAATATTTTGATTAAGGTCGAAATAACAGTAGTCTTTCCTGTACCGGCATAGCCTTTGATAATGAAGGTCAAAGGGGCCCATTCGTCTTTATTGAGTACAAAAGTGCTTAACTTTTGGAACAACGATGCCTGAGATGGCGTAGGTTCAAAAGGGAACTTTTGGTGCAATAAAAAACTGGGACTTTTATCAGTGGACATACTTCAATTTATAAAATAGAATCGGCTACTGAAAGTGAATTTTCCATTGATAATGGTCGGAATACATTGATTAAACACACGCGTTCATAGGAGGCTAATTCCTCCACTAAAATATCAGTTTCTTCTATCTCTTCTTCAATGATTAAACGAGCTCTTGTCGTTCCCCAGTGCAATGGATCTTCCGGCGTATACCAAATCCCCTCTTTTAAAAACGCTAAATTCGCCATACTGCAATCTTGTATTTTTCCGTCCTTCACGAAAATGACTTCATCTGCTTCAGGATGGGCCTCTAAAAAGGTTTGGAAAAAACCTCTTTCACTCCATTTAAAGCCATAATCGATTTCGCCGGTGTCTACAAACGCGAAACGTTTAATCTCTTTTTTCGTGTAAGGTAAGATTTCAATCGTTTCAGGATCCTCTTGGTAGGTGATTCGTAAACGATGTGTTCCCGTTGCTGGTAAAGTTTGTGTTGAAACGAGTTCTTCCACGTCAAAGGGTTCCCATTCCGGGAAAAATTGGTCGAAAGTTTCATTCACCCGCATTTGATGAAAATCAAGATGCTGCGCTTTTCCGTCTTGTATACAAATGGTTTCGAGGAAGGAGAACATATTAGAAGGGGAGATATACTTTTTGGATTAATTCGTCGTATTCTTTTTTAACATCTGAAAATACGGTGATGCCGCCGCCACTTTTAAAAACCAGTCCATCGGATTGTTTTTCGATAAATCGAATCATCACTCCGGAATTGAACGATTTACCATCAAATTTACCCATAATTCCGGTATAAAATCCGCGGTCGTACTGTTCGGCATCCTGTATGAGTTTCATCGTCGCTTTTTTAGGAGCGCCCGTAATCGATCCAGCCGGTAATAATTCTAACAGAATCGAACCATATTTTCCACGCAGTTCGGGTACTATTTCACCGCTTATTTTGGATGACATCTGCCAAAGTTCCCCCGTATTTGTTTTCACGCGTTCAACGTATTGGTATTTCTCGACACGTATAGGAAAGGCCACTTTGCTCAAATCATTACGAATCAAATCCACGATGGTAGCATGTTCTGCTTTTTCTTTAGGATCATTTTGTAAATGAGACGCAGAAGTTTGTTCACTTACCTCTAGTGTTCCTTTCATGGGAAATGAGGATATTTCATTTCCTTGAATGCGTACGAAGGTCTCCGGAGAAAAAGAAGTGAAGTGATCTCTACAAATTATTTTATAGGGAGCGTCCGCTCTTTGAAATATCTCAGGTAAGGTAAGAGGTGTTTCTATGGGTGTCTCTGCCGTTAAATTCAAGAGAAAAGAATCACCTCTTTTCAAACCAGCTTGAACCTGATTAAACTTGGCCGAATAGGATTCGAAAGAAAGTGGACTTTTAGTAAATGCAACCGTTTCAGACGTTAATTCAGCTGCATCAAATTCAAAAAGTATTCCTAAGTCTTTCGCCTCTTCTTCAGATCCTGCCCAGGCATTTTCCAGTGAATAATCGACTAAAAAGACAAAAGGAATCCCCTTCTCACCCCAAAGGTCCAATTGTTTGGCTACCTGTGCAAAGGGCAAAAAGGGGATTTTCATAGAATTTAGGCTATATACGATGGCGCTAAACTCAATAATTTCGGTATACCTGCTGGATTTTGACCACCTGCCGTAGCCAAGAAGGGTTGTCCACCTCCGCCACCTTGCACTTCTTTCGCTAATTCACGAATGATTTTGCCGGCATCTAATCCTTTGCTATCTACTAAGCCTTTCGAAATGGAGATCGCTAAACTAGCTTTCCCTTCGATTTCAGCCGCTAAGAGCACGAACAAATTTTCTTGGTTTTCTTGTAAATCGAAAGCTAAGTTCTTTAAGGCATCTGCCGTAGGAGCGGATACTTGTTTAATAATCGAGTTAACTGGTCCTGCCACGATTTCTTTCAGTAGACTATTCTTTAATCCAGAGATTTCTTTCTGTTGGTAGGCCGCAACCATTTTTTGAAGGGTAGAATTGCTCTCAATTAAGGTAGCCACCGCCTTAACCAAATCTTTAGGCGCTTTCAATAAGTCGTTGATTTCACTTAATAAAGCTTCTTGCTCACTTAATAATTCATAGGCTTTTTGAGAAGTGATGGCTTCGATTCTGCGAACACCAGTAGCCACAGAACTCTCAGATGTAATTTTGAATAAGCCAATTTCTCCTGTAGATGGAACGTGGGTTCCACCACAAAGTTCAACCGAGAAGTTCTTGTCAAAAGTGATGACACGTACAAAATCCCCGTACTTCTCGCCAAATAAGGCCATCGCTCCTTTGTCTTTCGCTTCAGCAATAGGAACATTGCGTTCTTCTAACAAAGGAATGTTCTCTGCGATTTTGGCATTCACAATCTGCTCGATTTGCTTAATCTCTTCATCCGTTACTTTTTGGAAGTGAGAGAAGTCAAATCGTAATAAATCCTCGTTTACTAAGCTACCTTTTTGCGCTACGTG
>JBJOIV010000066.1:0-10059 GCA_046046955.1 Bacteroidota bacterium
AAGAAAAAACGTTCGAAGGCGGTAGATTTATTTTTCTTGGTAACGAACCCAATAAATATGGTATTTTTTTAAGTTTTACCAAATAAAATGCGGTATTCGATGCAAATTTCACAATATATTTAGCATTTTTGTTAGAATCTCCTACTTTACTGATTATGCCAAAATCATACGTTAAGAAAATATCTAGTCTATTGATCGCTAACCGAGGCGAGATTGCTATTCGAATTATGCGCGCTGCATCCGAATTAGGCATTCGCACCGTAGCGGTCTACACTTTTGAGGATCGCTATTCTCTGCACCGCTACAAGGCTGATGAAGCCTACCAAATCGGTAAAGACGACGAGCCTCTCAAGCCCTATTTGGATATCGAAGGCTTGATTTCTTTGTGTAAATCGAAGAAAATCGATGCAATTCACCCGGGTTATGGTTTTTTATCAGAAAACGTCGTTTTAGCGAAGCGTTGTAGAGAGGAAGGGATTGTTTTCGTAGGCCCATCACCAGAAGCCATGAATGCTTTAGGTGACAAAGTAGCCGCGAAGGTCGCAGCCTTGAAGGCAAATGTGCCAATGATTGAAGATTCGAAGGGAGATTTATCGGATTATTCTTTGGCCTTATCAGAAGCAAAACGAATCAAATTCCCTGTGATGGTGAAAGCGGCTGCCGGTGGAGGTGGACGTGGTATGCGTGTCGTGAGAACAGAAGAGGAATTAGAAAAGGCTTATCAGGAAGCAAAGAATGAGGCGAAAAATGCGTTCGGAGATGAGACCTTATTTATCGAGAAATTCATCGATGATCCGAAGCACATCGAAGTGCAGTTATTAGGAGACCAACACGGGAATTTAGTGCATTTGTACGAACGCGATTGCTCGGTACAAAGACGTTTCCAAAAGGTAGTGGAGATTGCTCCCTCTTTTGGTTTAAAAGAAGAAACAAAGCAAAAATTATACGCTTACGCGCTTTCCATTGGTAAAGCGGTAAACTATTATAACGCGGGTACCGTAGAATTTCTAGTGGATAAAGAGGAAAATATCTTCTTTATTGAGGTCAACCCACGTATCCAAGTAGAACATACGATTACAGAAGAGGTGACGGGTATCGACATCGTTCGTACGCAAATACTCATTGCTCAAAATTACAAATTATCTGATCCAGGTATTTTCATCCAAAACCAAGCGGACATCCCTTTGAAAGGCTTCGCTATCCAATGCCGTATTACGACGGAGGATCCGGCCAATGGATTTAAACCGGATTTTGGTACCATTATTGCTTACAGAAATGCGGCTGGTTTTGGTATTCGTTTAGATGAAGGATCTTCGTATCCAGGGGTGAAAATTTCCCCTTATTTCGATTCGATGCTTGTGAAAGTATCGGCTAAAGGCCGCACGCTTCGCGGTGCATCTGAGCGTTTAAACCGTGCATTAACGGAATTCCGTATCCGTGGTGTGAAAACGAATATTCCGTTTTTACGTAATGTAATCACCCACCCGGTGTTCCAGGAGGGACATTGCACGGTACCATTCATTGCGAATCATCCAGAATTATTCAACTTCAAGCCTACTCGTGACCGCTCAACGAAGGCGATTCGTTACCTAGGTGAAGTGATTGTGAATGGTAATCCGGATGTCAAAGTGAAGCCAACGGCTCCTTTCCGCACACCGATTATTCCGTATGTGGATCCTTTAAAAGAATATCCAAAAGGTAATAAGCAATTATTGACCGAGATGGGGCCGGAGAAATTTGCGAAACACATCCGTGATGCGAAGCAAATCTATTTCACCGATACGACTTTCCGTGATGGACACCAATCGCTTCTAGCGACGCGTGTTCGTACACAAGATATGTTAGCCGTGGCAGACGGTTTTGCCAAATCATTCCCGCAATTATTCTCGATGGAGGTTTGGGGAGGAGCGACCTTCGACGTGGCGATGCGATTCTTACAAGAATCTCCTTGGAAGCGTTTGCAAGAGTTCCGCGAGGCAATGCCGAACATGTTGTTGCAGATGTTATTCCGCGGTTCGAATGCCGTAGGATATTCTGCATATCCAGATAATTTGATCGAGAAATTCGTTGAAAAATCATCTGAAGCGGGTGTGGATGTCTTCCGTATTTTCGATTCCTTGAACTGGATCGATGCGATGAAAGTTTCGATCAAAGCCGTTCGCGAACGTACACCAGGGATCGCAGAAGCGGCGATTTGCTATACCGGGGATGTATTCACGAATGAGAAATATAATCTACAATACTATGTAGATATGGCGCGTCAGTTGGAAGATGTGGGCGCTCACATGTTGTGTATTAAAGACATGGCAGGCCTTTTACGCCCTTTCCAAGCGGAAAAACTTGTCACAGAATTAAAGAAGGCGGTGGATATTCCTATTCATTTGCATACGCATGATACGGCTTCGGTTCAATCGGCTACTTATTTGAAAGCAATTGAAGCTGGAGTTGATATTGTGGATGGAGCGTTAGGAGCGATGTCTGGATTGACTTCTCAGCCTAATTTGAACTCTTTAGTGGCGATGATGCAAGGTCATAAGAAGGCATCGGATTTGGATCTAGATCTATTAAATGAATATTCGAATTATTGGGAAGCGGTGCGCGCTATGTATTTCCCTTTTGAATCAGAATTGAAAGCTGGAACAGCGGAGGTATACAATAATGAGATTCCGGGTGGGCAATATACGAACCTACGTGGACAAGCGATTTCACTGGGCGTAGGTGAAAAATTCGAACAATTGAAGCATAATTATTCGGAGGCGAACACGCTTTTTGGCGATATCGTGAAAGTGACACCATCCTCGAAAGTCGTAGGGGACATGGCCATCTTTATGACGGCGAATTCGTTAACTGCGGAGGATGTGTATGCCAAAGGCGCCACCTTGTCCTTCCCTGAATCTGTAAAGGACTTCTTCAAAGGGGGCTTAGGTCAGCCTTACCAAGGTTTCCCTAAACAATTACAAGAGATCGTCCTAAAAGGGGAACACGCCATCGAAGGTCGTCCGAATGATCATTTGGCCCCCATCGATTTCGAAGCAGATTTCAAATTGTTCACGAAGAAATTCCCAGAGGCAGAAGATGGATTCTTTGATTACTTGTCTTACAAGATGTACCCGAAAGTGTACGAGGATTATTATAAGAATTCTGCCTTATTTGGTGAATTATCTGCACTTCCTACACCAGCGTTCTTCTATGGCTTGAAGCAGGATGAGGAGATTATGATTACGATTGAGCCAGGTAAAACGATCATTGTGAAGTTCTTGTACATGTCTGAGCCGGATGAATCAGGCTTGCGAAACGTGACCTTTGAATTAAATGGTCAAGCGCGACGCATCAAAATTTTAGATAAAAACGTTAAAGTAGAGCGTGCACAACACGTTAAGGCTAAAACGAAGGGAGATATCGGCGCCCCATTACAAGGTCGTTTATCCCGTATTTTGGTTAAACCAGGGGACGAGGTAAAATTAAATGCTCCTTTGTATGTGATTGAAGCGATGAAGATGGAGTCCATCGTATCCGCGCCTTTTGAGGGTATTATTGGCAATGTATTATTGACGGAAGGAACAGTAGTAGAGCAAGAGGACTTAGTCTTGACTTTGGAAGAAGCGAAACTCCCTGAGCCAAATGTAGAAGAATATTTATTCGTTTACGGAACCTTGCGCCGTGATTGTGGAAACGACTTACACCGCTTAATTGCCCGTAATTCAGACTATATCGGCATGGCGACCTATCAAGGTCAAATGTACCAAGTGGCGGATTATCCGGGTATTATCCCATCAGAGGATGCAAAAGACCAAGTGGTAGGAGAGTTGTATTTACTGTCTAACACCATCAAATTATTAAACGTATTAGATGAGTACGAGGAATTTAATTCAGAAAAACCGGAGTCGAGTTTATTCGTTCGTGAGCACGTGAAAGTGAGCTTGAAAGGCAAAGAAATAGAGACTTACGCTTATTTATACAATAAGAAAATTGACCCTAAAACGCGTATTGCATCGGGTGATTACGTAAAAGGTTAATGAAAAGGATCCTTCTTTTATTGCTTTCCTTTTCCGCATTGGCGCAAAGCCCTGTAAAAAAGGCCCATGCCCATAACGATTACGAGCATAAAAGACCTTTTTTCGAGGCATTTGCTTTAGGTTTTGGTTCGATTGAGGCAGATGTGTATGCGGTGAATGGAGAATTGCTGGTAGGGCATGAACGTTCTCAACTAAGCCTGAATCGCAATTTAAAAGATCTCTATATCGATCCCATTATTCGGGTTTTGAAGGCAAATAAAGAGGGTAATTTTCATCAACTATTAATTGACTCGAAAACCTCTTCAGATTCTACTTTGCCATTAATTATTGCGGCATTGAAGCCGCATGCTGAAATCATTCAGCAAAAAGGATTCCGAATTGTCATTTCAGGCAATCGCCCAAAACCATCCCAATACATCGAATCCCCTGCTTGGATCACCTTTGATGGCCGTTCGGATGAAACTTTTCCTACGAACAAGGTAGTGTTAGAAAGTGAGTCTATGTTCAAGTTTGGCTTTTGGAATGGACAGGGTCCCATTCCGGCTAATCTAAAGGAAAAGTTAAAATCCTACGTAGATAAAGTCCATGCAAATGGTCGAAAAGTGCGCTTGTGGGCCACGCCGGATACCTTATTAGGATTTCAAGCGCTAGTGGATATCGGGGTGGATTATATCGGTACCGATAAGCTGACACTATTAGCTGATTATTTAAAATTTAGCGAGAGTAAATAAACTGGTAATGAGGCTTTTAATTAAAAACCTCTACTATGACTTCAAGACGCGAATTTCTAGCCTTAACGCTGGCAACTACACTACCCATTTCTTCTCTTTTCGCTGCCAATAAATCCTATTCTTTAGGTTATTCCTCCATCACTTGGAGTGGGCAGGATGAACAAGCGATTAAAGACATCGCTAGTTTAGGCTTTAAGGGTATTCAATTACGTGCGAACACCTTCTCAAAATATGGAGAAAATCCTGCGGCTTTAAAGGCGCTTATTGATCAATCAGGGTTACAATTATGTATGTTTTCGAGTGGAAATGTGGAGATTGATCCAGCTAAAGTAGACGCGTCTATCGCTCAACATGTGAAGCACGCGAATTTTGTGAAGGCATTAGGTGGAACATCGATACAACTAACGAATTCTTTGCGTAAAAAAGGTTTGAAGCCTGAGGAGAAGGACTTGATTCGTTTAGCTCAAGTGATGAATGAAATCGGTGCTAAAACGCAGGAAATAGGCATTCAGGCGACTTACCATAATCACATGGATCAGTTTGGTGAAACGCCAGAAGAGGTGGAGTTGTTAGTTCAACATATGGATCCTTCTAAAATTAAATTATTGTTAGATGTTGCCCATTATTTCCAAGGGGGAGGGAATCCAGCTGAGGCGGTATTGAAATACAAAAAGGTATTGCATTCTCTTCACGTAAAAGATGTACGCCAAACCGAGCCTCGCTATCGTTTCGTGGAATTAGGCCAAGGAAAAGTGAATTTAGAGGAGGTTTTCGCTAATTTAGATAAGATCAAATTTAAGGGCTTTGCCATCGTTGAATTAGATGCGGTACCGGATGCTGGTAAAACCCCTTTTTCATGTGCAGAAACGAGTAAGGAATTTTTAAAGACTAGAATTCAGTATCCTTTTTCTTAAATTGCAGCCTAATCTAACATCAAATGGCGAGTAAAAAGGATCCGGCAATTGGATTTATCTTCATCACACTTTTAATTGACGTCTTAGGAATAGGCCTGATTATCCCAGTTCTACCTACCTTAATCAAAGGTTTTGTAGGGGGGGATATTTCCGTAGCTTCTCAATATGCGGGTTGGTTAATGGCTTCTTATGCTATTATGCAATTCTTGTTTTCGCCTATATTAGGTGGACTTTCGGATCAAGTAGGTCGTCGTCCGGTGATTTTAGCTTCCCTTTTTGGGTTTACTATTGATTATTTAGTCTTAGCCTTTGCACCCAATATCGTGTGGCTATTTATTGGTCGGATCATGTCAGGCATCACAGGGGCTAGTTTTACCACAGCACAAGCTTATATCGCCGACGTTTCAAAACCGGAGGATCGGGCAAAGAATTTTGGGGTTGTGGGGGCTGCTTTTGGGGTAGGATTTATCATAGGTCCTGCGATAGGTGGCCTTTTAGCTTCTTATGGAGATCGCATCCCTTTCTTCGCCGCTGCAGCTTTAACACTGATCAATGGTATTTATGGCTATTTTATCTTGCCTGAATCGTTAGCTAAATCAAATCGCCGTGCTTTTGATATCAAGCGTGCGAATCCCCTAGGTTCTTTAAAGAATTTGACAAAATACCCGGTTATTGCCGGTTTAGTAGGTGGATTTTTCTGTTTGCAATTAGCCGGTCAGGTGCACCCGAGTACCTGGTCATATTTTACGATGAAGGTTTTTGGCTGGACACCAGATCAAGTAGGTTATTCATTAGCCTTTGTGGGTCTAATTGTAGCTATCGTTCAGGGTGGATTAGCCAGAGTTATTATGCCAAAACTGGGTGAAATTAGAGCCATTTCGTATGGATTATTACTTTATGGTCTAGGCTTTTTTATGTTCGCTTATGCGACGAAGTCTTGGATGATGTATGCGTTTATGATTCCTTTTGGTCTTGGTGGAATTGCGGGTCCTGCGCTTCAAAGTTTAATTACCCAGCAAGTGGGTGCGGATGAACAAGGAGAATTGCAAGGTGGTTTAACAAGTTTACAGTCAATTACGACGATTTTTGGGCCTTTGTTAGCGTCTAATTTGTTCGCCTATTTTGCTTCTGAAAAAGCCCCGATTTTGTTTCCTGGTGCTGCCTTCTTTATGGCTGCTATTCTAGTTTTAATCGGTTGGTTCATTGTAATGAGATCAATTCCGAAGAAATCTCAATAAATTCCCTATTTTTGGACAAATTAAATCCCTATAAAATGAAAACAATGATCAAATCGATCTGCCTAGTGGCGGGTATGCTAGTAGCTTCGGTTGCTTCAGCACAAACAACGGAAGAAATCTTAGTGAAGCATGAAGCTGCCATGGGTGGTGATAAATGGGCTACGGTAAAAACAGCAGTCGTTAAAAATAAATTTAATGTGCAAGGAATGGACATTGAAAGTAAAACTTCTTTAGTTGTTGGTCAGTCATTCCGTACGGAGATCGAAGTGATGGGAAATAAAATCATCACGGTGATCGATGGAGAAAAAGGTTGGATGAATCGTCCAGCGATGATGGGAGGAACAGGTTCTCCAGAAGATATGCCTTCAGATCAAATAAAGATGGCATCTTCACAGAAAAACTTAGGTTCGATTTTGACCAATGCTAAAAAAGAAGGCCATAAAATCGAATTAGTATCGAAAGAAAAGTTAGATGGAGCGGATGTGTATCTATTAACTGTTACTAAGCCATCTGGCGAAGACAGTAAAGTTTACGTTTCGACTGCGACTAATTTTGTAGTTAAGACCCAAGCGAAAGTGAATGTCAATGGCCAGGAAGTAGATTCAGAGGTAAATTTCTCCAACTACAAGATGGTTAACGGTCTAGCTTTCCCACATACAGTGGAAACTCCAAGCCCAATGGGTGGTACTATGACAGTAGAAACAGTTTCCGTGGAAATTAATCCAACAATTGATCCTGTGATCTTTGCTAAACCGAGCAAATAAAACCAGGTTGATGAAATAAAAAAGGGCTTCAGAAATGAAGCCCTTTTTTTAGGGTAAAAATTGTTGAATGTGATTTCGAGCGCTTCGAATCGCTTTATCAATATCCTCTTCTGAACCTTCGTAGGCCTTATCTTCGACCTCAATAACAATGGGCCCTCTGTAACGAACATCATTTAAGGCAGAGATGAATTTCCCCCAATGAATATCTCCCAAACCTGGTATTTTAGGCGAATGGTATTCTAATGGATTCGCTAAAATGCCCACGCGATTTAATTTCTCTGGATATACTTTCACATCCTTCAAGTGCACATGGTGGATCCGATCAGCATAATGATAGATAGGGTAGGTGTAATCCATCATTTGGAACACCATATGAGATGGATCATAATTTAGGCCAAAATTCGCCGATGGAATAATCGTAAACAACTCATCCCAAATCTTAGGGGTGGTCATTAAATTCTTTCCGCCAGGCCACTCGTCATCCGTAAAAAACATAGGACAGTTCTCAATGCCTATTTTGATCTGTAAAGAATCAGCTAAGGCGATGATCTCCGGCCAAACCTCCGTAAATCGCCCCACATTATAGGCCACATTTTTCGTGTAATCGCGTCCCACGAAGGTATTTACCCGTTCAATACCTAAAATCGCCGCCGCTTTAATTACCTTCTTGATATGCTCCCGGTAAAAGGCAGCTTGTGTTTCATCAGGATCCAATGGGTTCGGATAATACCCTAGTGCTGAGACCTTTACTAGATGAGCGTCTAAATGGGCTTTTAGCTCTTGTAATTCTGTTGCTGATAATTGATCCACCGCGATATGCGAAACACCTGCATAGCGACGCGCATCGCTAGAGGAAAGTGGCCAGCACATAACCTCCACGCAGGCAAAATGCTGTTGATGTGCATAATCCAAAACCTCAAAAAGGCTTTTATTAGGCAATATGGCAGAGACAAAACCTAAGTCTAACATCTTATTTCATTTTGTGTAAACCGTAAAAAAGCGCTAAAGATCCCGATGCAATCCAAAGACCCACGGCCTCTCTCGCTAATTCTTGGTTATGTGTTTTCATGCTTAATCCGTCTGTTAAAAAGCCTTCCCAAGCGGTCATTTCCATCCATAATTGTAATCCCGCAAAAAAGGAGAGGCAAAATAAGACAAGTAAAAGTTCTGGATTAGTCTTCCCTCTCATCGCTTGAATAGACGTATAAACAGCTGTAGCATAGACGGGTACCCAAAGTACCGGATCCGGGTCATTCAATTGCCAATAGGTGAATAAAGTAAAGGCTAGGCCGAAAATTCCACCTAAGATAAATTGGGCGTTTCTGATCATCGATTGCATAGGTTTTTAACTGCCTCGGCAGCGCCAGGGTAGTTTAGTTTTTGGGCCTGCTGGAAAGCTAGACAGGCTTTATCATTTTGGTTCGATTTGATGTAGGATAAGCCCAAAGCATAATAGGCCTTGCCAAAATTTGGATTTATCTCAGCCGCTTTCGCAAAATCAGCGATAGCTGCCGGATAATTTTCCTCTTGAAATAAAATATTTCCGCGGTTATAATAAGCGTTGATTTCTTTCGGAGAACGTTTGATAGCCTCACTGAAATCATTTTTTGCCTCAGCGGGCTTAGCTAGGGCAGCTTGAATGATGCCTCTTTGGAGATATCCAGCGGCTGAATCAGGTTGTGCTGCGATAGCTCGGTTCGTGGGTGCTAGTGATTTGTCCCAAACGCCTTGTTCCATCAATACGGCCCCTAAATTCAATTGTGCGGTATATAAAGACGGTTTTAATTCAATTGCTTTTCGATAAGCGGCTTCTGCTTCCGGATAATTTTTTTCTTGAAACAAAATGACCCCTCTTAAATTATAGGCCTCTGCTAAACCAGGGTTTTTCTCCAGGGCTTTTTCTAACGCCTCTTTCGCTGAAACACTTTCTCCTTTGCCAAAGCGCGTCTTCGCTTCCTCTAACCAGGCCTCACCTGAAGTGGAACATGCCCACATAAATACCAGGCTCAAAAATAGAATCGATTTTTTCATTGTTTAAAGTTAAGTGCCGATTCCAAAAAAACGATATATATTTTGAAAAAAGCTGCTTTTTTGTCATCTTTGTGACGGCAAATTACCAGCTCCCGCTGAATCCCCCAGGTCTTGATCGAAGCAAGGGTAGGTCGGTCGTAGCGGTGAATTTGCCATTTTTTTGTTATAAAAATCTGACCTATGAAATTTTTTATCGACACAGCTAATTTAGCTCAAATCAAGGAAGCACAAGATTTAGGTGTTTTGGACGGCGTTACGACTAACCCATCCTTAATGGCTAAAGAAGGAATCACCGGAAAGGACAACGTTTTACGTCATTACAAAGCAATTTGTGATATCGTAGATGGCGATGTTTCTGCGGAGGT
>JBJOIV010000067.1:0-9938 GCA_046046955.1 Bacteroidota bacterium
TTCCTCTTTGAAGGTCGTTTTGCCTTGCACCACATAGCGGTCATTAATCAAGGTGTTGATGAGTTTATTCAGTGCTTTCCCCCCTAATTCGTTCCAGCGAAGACTTGTCTTAATTTCGTTTTTCTCCAACAGATAGACCCACAATCGATTTGGCATTGAGAACGGGTTCAGGTTCGCCATCATTTTAGCACCGTGTTCTTTGATGACTTGTGCGATTTGCGTTCTTAATTCCTCTTCTTTTGTGTCATCTAGCCAATTAACTAGAATCGCACAACGGTATTCTTTTTCAGCTAAAATTCTAGCTCCCCAGGCGGATAATTGCAAAATAGCTGGGCCGCTCATGCCCCAATGGGTGACGAGGAGGGGACCTTGGCCTAACAGCTTTTGGCCTTCAATACGAACACGAGCTTTCTCTACCACGATACCCATGAGGTCGCGAATAGGCTCAGCAGGCATATTGAACGTAAACAAGGAAGGAACCGGCGGAACAATCGTATGCCCTACATCTTCAAGCCAACGCAACCCCGACATCTTCGGCTGCCCACCCGTCGTCACAATCACGCGATCTGCATCGTATTCCGTGTCTTTGCAATGGATGCGATAGCCTTTCGGTGTCAGCTTAATTTCGTCTACGGATTGACTGCTGTGTAAGTTGATGTGAAGCCGTCTAGCTTCGGAAAGGAAGCAATCGATGATGGTTTGGGAATCATTCGATAGCGGGAAAATACAGTTGTCATGATAGGTTTTTAATGCTACACCTCTGCTCTCCAGCCATTCGACCATCGTAGCGGCATTAAAGACTTCAAAAGCCTTTCGAAGGAATTTCTCCCCCCGCGGATAGTTTTCAGAAAGTAAACGAGAATTAAAGGTGGCATTCGTGACATTGCAACGACCTCCACCGGAGATCTTTACCTTGCCTAGGAACTTAGAGGTTTTCTCCAAAATAGTCACCTCCACCTCCGGGTTATGTTCTTTTGCCGAAATGGCCGCAAAAAAACCAGCCGCTCCACCACCTATGACTATTATTTTCATTGGATGAAGTCTTCTCGTAAGGGATTAAAAGAATCCACTAAAACACCCTCTTCCAGCGCAATGACCCCATGATCAGTGGAGGGAGGGATGAAGAAAACGTCTCCCTGTTTTAAGATCTTCTTTTCGCCGGCGATGTTCACCTCGAATACGCCACTTTCTACAAAGGAACCTTGGGTATGCACATGTTGGTGGATAGCACCTACACCGCCTTTTTTGAAGTGCACTTTCACAATCATCAAGCCCTCATTATAGGCCATGATTTTGCGTTTGCAAAAGTCATCGAGGATTTCCCATTCGATGTTCGCGTCTTCTATGAAGTGTGTTTTACTCATATACAAAAATAACAAAAAAGCCGGGCAAAATGCCCGGCTTCCTTTTTAATCTGCTAAAGTCTGGTAGACCATTTGGCGTAGACTATTGTGGTATTCCCAGGTGAAATTACTCTCTTGGGTCATCAATAAGGCAATCAATTTTTCCTTCGGGTCGATAAAGAAGTGCGTGTTATTCGCCCCTCCCCAATAAAACAAGCCATTGGATGCCGGTGTTTTAGTAGCTGGACCATCTGTAACTACCGCAAATCCAAGTCCCCATTCCGTACCAGGCGTTTTAAATAAATCCCCTGTGTGGTTTGATGTCATTAATTCCACCGTCTTGCGGCTTAGGTATTGTTTCCCTTTATAGGTTCCGCCGGCCAGCATCATTTGGCAAAATGTAGCATAATCTGCAGCCGTCGAGAACAAGCCATTCACTCCACTCCAAACCGTCACATTCTCATATGGCGGCTGATTCGCAGCCACGGAGATCGTACCATTCTTACCCTTGGTATGCAATGCCACAATTTTGGATTGCTCTTCTTTAGGTACATTATAGCCCGTATGCTTCATTTCCAAAGGCTCAAACAAGCGCGACTTCAAAAATTCATTTACACTCATTCCAGAAAACTTTTCAATCAACACACATAGCACATCTGGACCCGCGCTATAATTCCATTCCGTCCCCGGCTGCGCCAAAAGAGGGTATTTCGTCATATTTGCTACGCGCTCTTGAATCGTCTTGATACCCGGTTTAAAATAGCCATTTCTGAATCGAATCTGCACCGGATTTTGCTCCAAACCATGCATCAAACCGCCGCTATGGCTCAGCAATTGCGTGATCGTAATCTCCGATTTTAAAGAATCGGTAGGCGCATCTGGGCCATCATTTACACTACGAATGACGCGAAAGTTCTTGAATTCTGGCAAATATTTCGACACCGGATCACTCAACTTAAAATAACCTTCTTCATACAACATCATGAAAGCCGTCGAAATAATCGGCTTCGTCATCGACTGAATATAGAATAAATCATCGGTCGTCATGGGCGTTTTTGTCGCTACATTTTTATAGCCCAAAGCTCCCTGGTGAACCACCTGTCCCTTATGAATAATCATCGTCACGGCACCTGGAATATTCCCTTTGTCCATTTCCGACTGCACAAATTTTTCTAATCGCTTCACGCGATCGACATTAATGCCAGCTACGATTTTAGGCGCTTGCCCATGAATTTCACCTACGAATAGGAGGGCGAAGAGGAGGAGGAAGAGTTTAGTTAGTTTCATAATATTTTAGTGTGGGATAATTATCAGTTAATTTAATTAATTATACTTAATTAAAGGTTACATTTATAAAACCAAGGTTACATCTGACCTCTATTATTCCAAATCAAAGAATAAGTACTTACCCGAATTGCCTAATTACCAGTAGCTTAGAGAATGCTTCTAATTTGCTATAGTTCTATTGTTTTTTAATCTGATAGGGTCGAATCCGAAAATCCTTAAAAGAGTAGGAGCTATAGTGTAAACTAATTTAAAATGAGAAAAATAGTCTTTTTCATGGGTTTCAGTTGTTTGTTGTTTTTAAATTTTTCGTGTACAAAAAGTAAGGTAGAGGCCGAATTGGTAGGGCAAAATGCTGAAAATCGACAAGCCTTTATTCTACGTAACGTATCAATGGTTGTTGAAATCCAAAATTTCATGCGGGAAAACCAAGAATTTATTTCAGGTAACCAAGAGAAAATTGTCAAACAGTACGATGGTAATTTGTACGAATTTTTGTCCGCCTTTAAATCTGATGACGCTCAGTTCAATCGTGTTATTCTGCAATTAAAGCGAAATGATCGATTAAATCAGGTCTATTATATGAGGAATAAAAAGGTTTCGAGCGATGTTATTATTTCAGAAATGAAACAAAAAGAGAATACCTACACAAAAATGCTTTTGGACGATTCTGGAGATCGGAAAACCTGTATGGTCTTGTGTTTGCAAAATTTATCGGATTGCCGTGAAAGCTTTTACCGGGATGCGACATTTGCCGTATTAGCGGCTGGTGTTGGTGGGTTTGTCTCAGGTCTTTTTCCTGCTATAAATGCAGGATGGAGTTTAATCGAATGTCAAAACCGAGCACAAAGAAATTTTGATTATTGTTTAGGAAATATTTAAAAATTAAACTCAATCTATATGGAAAACAACGTAAGTCTTTATCTGAAAAAGTATGGCATAGCCTTGTGCTTGATCCTGAATCAAACCATTTGCATTTACCTCTTATCTTATCAGAGTGATTTTAAAAGCCCTAGAATATACCTTCACCTGATAACGCTCGCTACGATTGCATTTATAGTCATTAAATATCCTGAATACCAGCGGATTCGTTGGGGGGCAATGCTTATCATGGCTGTTTTACTCTTGATTTTTTATTTGATGGAGGTCAAATATGCGGTATAAAAAAAGGGCAGCTTTTGCAGCTGCCCTTTCATTTTATTTTCCTTTTTTCTGCGCCGCTAGCCATTCCATAATAGTAACAGGCTTACCATTTACGCGAACTGGCGATCCGTCTACATCGGTTCTTGGTAGGTTTTCATGCAGATAAACCCATGACCAGTGGCCGTTGTATTGAAAGCCTTTGCCACCATAGAAATTCGTAATATCATTCACTTGATCGTAATACGTGAAATGAACATTTTTCGCGCCTGCTTTACGTAGACGGTCGAACACGGGAACGACTGTTAAGTCAGGAACGGTGGTTTTGTCGTCTTTGGAATGAACAAACCAAATAGGTACATTCTTGATCTTTTGAATATCGCTATCCGGGATATACTCAGATTTATAAGCTAAAGCACTAATGTAACCCGCCGCAAAATAATCCGGATACAAGAAGATCAATTTCAAGGCCATATAACCTCCATTAGAGCATCCTCCCACATAAATACGGCTGGCGTCGATACCTGGATTTGCTTTGACATAATCATTTATTAAGGCCATTAAACCTTCGTTGTAGATGTCATTGTCTTTTCCTTGAGTTCCTACCCCTTGTGTATTGTGCATCCAAGCGCCTGGGCATTGTGGAGATAAAACATAAGCACCCTCGAAAATCGATTGGATGCCCTCTGCTGCATAATTTGCTGCTTTGTTGCCTAAAAGAGGAACTGTCGGATCCGTTCCACCTTCGCCGCCGCCATGAAGCCAAATGATTAATGGGGCTTTGTCTTTCTTTACTTTAGGCGTAAAAGTCGCGTAGGACATCGTTAATTTATCATTGAAAACGTATTTTCCCGTTAGATCAAATTGGTCTATGAGAGGCATGATTTTTCCTGTTGAGGTATCCCAAACTTCCCCTGATTTTGTTTGAACGATGGTTAGAGAATAATCAACCCACACATTTCCTTTGCTTCTTTGGTATTGGAAAGGGGAGCTAATAGCAATTTGAGGGCCTACTGATAAAACAAGTGTAATATTTTTACCTGTTTTTACGCGCGCACCGTTCTCATCCGAAACATAGGCAGTCACGATATCGCGTTTGTTATCGGGGTCTGCAATAGGTCCTGTACTTGATTTGCGACTAGCGAAGACGGTATAATCCGCCGCATTGACTTTTGAGGTCGTGTCATTTAAAGCTAAAATGACTTTGTTTACGCCCGCACCCCAATCGAATCCTTCGACGACGATCTTGTAAGTGCCTGTGGGTTTAGCATAGCTGCAGAATGCCAATAAGGCGAATAGCAGCATTAATAATGAGTACTTTTTCATAGGTTTAGTTTATGTTTACTAGTAATTCTAATTTTTTGCGCGTAGGTAATTCTCTCGTTTCAATGACCGTGTCTAATATTTGCACTTTTTGATCTTTGGCATTAAAGGTAGGCCAATACTCTAAACCGGCCCCATTCGGATTACCGGTCTTAGTAAAGTTAACCCAATAGGATGACATTTTTTGGCTTAATACCTTATCGATGGCTTCGAATGGACGATTCACCGTGTGCAAATTTGCATAGGCATAAGGCACCTCACCAGTATGAAATGCTCCATATCGAGTTGATTCATCATAACCTGGTACAGCTCGGTTGAAGTTATATACATAAACTGGCGCTTTGCCTTGTTGGTTTTGTGTCTTAGCCCAGGTATGAACTTGTACGCCAAAACTCTCGTCGCGACCTAAATCCAGGGATCCATTCGGTCCATAGGCAGCCAAAACTTCAGCTCCGCGTGTACCAAACCTCTTTTCTAATGTTGCTTTAAATACCTCTGGTTCTGCTGCCTTTGCACTTAAGCGATCTTCAGAATTCCAACCCACTAAGATGGGAACATCGTTTTGTAGTCCTTTGGCATAAATTTCTGGCATAGCTAATGGTAAAACATAACCGTCAGAATAAGGGGAAGCATTTCCTCCGGCATTTTGAATAGTCTCTGCAGGCAAGGCGCGCAATTCAGCAAGTGATTTCGCTCCTAATTTAGTCGCCCATTCCAATCCATTATTTTCGGCTTGAGCTTTCTTGATTGCTGGTCGAAATGGGCTTGGCAACATACTGGCACCACTTTCTGCAATGGCACCTTGAAACAAACCTTTCGCTAAAGGAGAGGCACATAAGAAGTTCACAGCAAAAGCTCCAGCTGATTGTCCCGCAATTGTCACTTGATTGGGGTCGCCACCGAATGCGGCTATATTTTCTTTCACCCAACGCAAACCCGCAATCATATCCAATAGTGCATAATTTCCGGATGATCCATAGGATGCTTCCGCACTCAATTCAGGATGTGCTAGAAACCCAAAGATGCCCACGCGGTAATTAATACTGACAAATACGATGTCTTTTTGGGCCATGTTTTCACCGTCATAAATAGGGCAAGCGGCCCCGCCACTTCGGAATCCACCTCCATAGATATAAACTAATACAGCTTTTTTGCCTTGAGGCGATTTAGGAGCCCATACATTGAGGTACAAACAATCTTCACTGATGGGTGATTCTGGAATGAGGAATTCAGAGGACCAAAAAGCAAAGGGTGCCGGTTTAGCTTGCATTGGACTAGGTCCGAATGCTTTGGCTTCTTTAATGCCAGACCAAGATTTCATGGGAATTGGAGCCTTCCAACGCAATTCACCCACAGGTGGTTTCGCGAAGGGAATGCCAAGAAATTTTTGAATGTTAGTTTTCTGGTTAAAGGTTCCAGAAACGGTCCCTTTCGTTGTTTGAATTATCGCGTCTTGTGCATTTAAATTGAACGCAAATAAGACGAGGAGTAAGATTTTTTTCATGCTTAATAAGTCAATTCACATTTCTCCCCATCGCACATCTTTCGAATGTCGCCGGAGTAGATATTTTTTAGGTCTGATTTTAATAGTTCGCGTTTTTCGAGGGATAGTTTACGAAGTAGTTTACCCTCTGCGAAACGGCGGGTTTGGGTTTCGTTTTCTAAAATGAGGCCTGGGACTTCGGTTAAAGCACCCTCGTCGTTCTTTGCTGCCATGGTGAAGTAGCAGGAATTGGTGTGGGTGACTACCCCTGTTTTAGGTTTTAGTGATTCGATGCGCATGCCGATGATCATGGTGGTTCTACCCACGTAGTTAACGGATGCTTTGATGGAAACTAGGTCACCTACTTCCACTGGGTTGAAGAATTCAACGCCTTCCACTGCAACGGTTACACAATAATTACCACTGTGTTTTGCTGCGCAGACATAGGCGACTTTATCCATTAATGATAGTAGGGTGCCCCCGTGAATTTTGCCGCTAAAGTTAGCGAAGGCGGGGATCATTAATTCGGTGATAGTGGTCTCTGAATCGGAGACTTTCTTAGGGCTCAGCATAGTATATGTTTAACTATCACTAAGCTAGTTAAATTTTGGCATAAAAAAAGGGGATGATCGATGACCACCCCCTTCTTTAACCCCTGATAATTATTTTGCTTCAGCAGCTGTAGCTCCTTTAGCGATAGAGTAAACAACTAAACCGAAACCGATTTTGTTTACTGCATCCGCAATATTGTAAGCTAAGTCGATGTTTCCTGAGAAACCTGATAACAAGTTACCTGGTAACATCATGTAGCCTACTGGATAGATTGCCCAGCCTACTAATGTGAACCAACGCATAACTTTGAAACCTGATTGTACTTCAGCGTTAGTCGACGCAGCAGCTAATTTAGAAGCCTCACCCATGTAGATTTCATAGATGATGATTGCCCAACCTAACGTAGAGATGATACCCCACATTACGTTTTGTGCTGGTACAACAGCCTCTCCGATGTAACCTGCTACTAGCATAACTACTGAACCGAAGATTAAACGTGATAACATTCCTGTCTTAGCACCTGCTGGCTTTAAGATCAAGAAGTATTCAATACACATCAATGGAACAGTTAACGTCCAGTCGATGTAACGGAATTGTGTAGGAGACTCATGAGTGTCTAACCATACACCGCGCATGTAGAAATAATGCACTGCCGCAATAAATGTGATTAAAGCAGAAATCAATAAAGATGTTTTCCACTTGTCGTTCACTGTGCCTCTCTCAACGATGAAGAAGATAGATGCAGCAAGCATCGACATGTAACCTGTAAAGAAGGTGAAGCCGATGTAATCTCCGGCAGCTAGAGTGCCGTTCAATAAAATGTTTAATGTTTCCATAAATGTTAATGATTTAAAGTGATACTGTTTAAACTGATGATGTCGGCAATTGTTTCAAATATTGTAAAAAAAATTTAAAAAAAAATAAAAATTGTACAATATGTTTAATTTGGGCGTTTTATTAATTTATGCATAAGTACAAAATGGGGTAGTGTCAGCAAGGATAAGAAAATAAAAATCGGATAGATTTTTAAGTCTTTGAAAATCAAAATAATATAGGCCAAACCAATAAAAAGTGCCCCCAATGTGAAGGGGAGAAGCTTTTTGTATAATTCTAAGAAATTGAGCTCAAGTCGATTTTGCATGCCTTTGAAACTGTAGATGGCGTGGCAACAGGAGAAATAACAGATAAATGCGGGTATAAGTGGCAAAAAATATCCGGCCGCTAAAGTGAAAAAAGTATTTAGAAAAGGGGTAAAATTTTTCTTTTCAAATCCGAGCAAAAGAAAAATTAAGCTCAAAAAGAGAAAAGCCGGAGACAGATTTTTTACCACCGGCACTCCCATCGAGCTAATAATTTCTCTTACTTCTGGCCAGTGACTGACTAAAATAAAACTCAAAATGCCAGTGCCCAGACTGACGGTTCTAGCGAGTTGAAGCAATGAATTCTTCTGATTAATGGGAGAAAGATCTTCCATATCGCCAAAATGAAAGACACTTATTCCTATAAAAATGATGAATGATATCGTGGGAAATAGGTACCAAAGCAATCCATAAGCGAGCATAATGCCCAGGTAGAAGCCTATAAAGGGTTTTAAATGAAACGTTAGATTTTCCCTGGCGGCTATCTTTTTAGCTATTAAATGATCTCCCGCGCCATGTGGAATCCCAGTCGCAAAAAGTAAAACACCGGCAATGATGTAATCTATGGTTGTCTCCCAAGGTCCGAAAACCTGGTAACAAAGCATATAGAGCACCGTAATGAAGGCCCCTAGGTAGTTTTTCATCGGATCAAGTGTTTAATGAAAAGGGGAATGTCGAGTTGAGCCAGCAATTTCACTTCTTGCGCTAAGGTCGTTTTATCATCTAAAAAGTACAGAATATCTTTTTTAGGGACCCGGGTAAATAGACGATCCATCACCTCCGGGATTTTATCCATCTCATTTTGCATGATTTTTAGGAGCATTTTGTCGTAAAACCGGAAGCGTTTTGGCGTTTTTTTGCGGGTACCTTGTGCTCTATAAATTGCATCTTGATGCATTCTTGTGAATGCGTAGCCTGTGGACGGCTTCATATTTCCGGAGGCTGCTCCTATTTTGAAGACCTTTCCCTCTTTTTCTTCCGAGCTAAATCCCATCGGGATGGTACCCTTCTCTTCAGAAATTATTTTAAATGGTTTCTGAGGAAAATGCGATGTCATATACTTTTGCCAAATCCCCTCGTAAGTCTCCTTATCATAGGAAGCAGCCGTGAATACGGTCGTTTCTATTAATGCTTTTGTCGAGCTGAAGGGAAGAATGTAGTGGAAAACAGCCATTTCTTTCGTTGAAAAATCTAAACTGAAATCCATGAGGGTGATGGAGGAATCATTTACGATAGGTTCATCAAATTCGATGAACTTCCCACTGAAATGTTGAAATATAGAGCCTTTTGTAGGTGTGGGCCTAGAGTCTGCTATTTTTGTTGCTTGGTATTGAGTGCCATCTTCACAAAGGATGGTCTGAAGATCTTCCCCTTCTTGAATGTCTTTTGCTCGTTGTAGAAGATGCGTTATATTCGATTTACCAGGGATAAATTGATCGAAAAAGAAATTGAAAAATCGCTCAGACGAAATGTAGTTATAGCTCAAAGGAGCTATTTCTGATTGTATCGTTTTGCCGTGACTTGACCGATAGGTCATGTTTTTCCAGGACTTTTCGACGAGAAAAGGAAAAGAGGAGGAAGTATGATCTTCCCAAAAACACCAACTCTTCTGAGATCGATCCCCTGAATCAAGTAGTAAGATTTTCTTTTTTCCAGAAGGATCAGCTTGAACTA
>JBJOIV010000068.1:0-9794 GCA_046046955.1 Bacteroidota bacterium
GGTGGTGGGTGCTGGCCCAGGTGATCCGGAATTGATTACGTTGAAGGCCATTAAGGCGATTGCGTCTGCTCAAGTAGTTTTATTTGATGCTTTAGTGGACCAAAGCCTATTAGAACATTGCTCCCCAACAGCCGAGCAAATCTATGTAGGTAAGCGAGCAGGATCTAGCCATTCGCAAGACGCGATTAATACCTTAATCGTTGAAAAAGCCTATGCTTTAGGCCATGTGGTACGATTAAAAGGGGGTGACCCATTTGTTTTTGGTCGCGGTCAAGAAGAAATTGAATATGCACGTAGCTTCGGTTTATTAACGGATTACGTTCCGGGTATTTCGTCTTCTTATGCAGCACCTGGAGCAGCGGAAATTCCGTTGACGATTCGTGGAGTAAATGAGAGCTTTTGGGTGATGACAGGCACTAAATCTGACGGCTCTTTATCCGCAGATTTGGCTTTAGGTTTGCAATCCACTGCAACCTTGGTGATCCTAATGGGGATGAATAAAGTAGAAGAGATTGCGCAATTGTGTACTCGTTTTGATAAAGGCGATGTATCTGCTGCGATTATCCAAAACGGTACGATGAAAAACCAGCGAATCGGTGTATCTTCGGCTTCTGAATTAGCCTCTATGGCTTCCAAAGAAGGTTTAAGCAATCCGGCCATCATCGTCATAGGTGAAGTGGTTCGCCACGCGAAGCCTGAATTATGGAAACAAATCACAAAAATTAGCAAAGAAAATGAGCAATAGAATTAACATCTCCAGCGGTTCCCCTTTTGAAGATACATTCGGTTACTGCCGAGCCGTAAAAACAGGAAATCTGTTAGAAATTTCTGGAACGGTCGCTTTAGTCGATGGCGAAAAAATCACCGCTGACGATCTATATGCTCAAACGTATAATATCATTGAACGCATCGCAGTCGTTTTAGAGGAAGCTGGCTCTTCCCTAAATGACGTGGTTCGTACTCGTATTTTTACGACGGATATTTCCAAAAACCTCGACATCGCGCGCGCCCATGCGCATTTCTTTAAGGAGGTGAAACCAACAACTGGTATCTACGAAATCTCTGCTTTGATCGCTCCTCAATACAAAGTGGAAATTGAGTTTACGGCTTGGGTGGGGTAAATTATCAGTTAACTGATAATCTACTGCGATTATCAGTTAATTTGTAGCAAACACAAATTTTAAAGCCTACCTCTACATCGTTATTTAACCACATAACGATGATAAACCACTATAAAAAAACCTTAATCCTTCTTTTAGGATGCTTAAGCCTATTTTCTTGCACAAAAGAAACGGTAATAGCCCCCGCAACCCCTTCAGCCATTTCAGAGCTTCGAGCCTGGACCCAAAAAACGGACCCACTTAAACTTGCCTCCTCTATCGCTTGGGAAGCAGCTATTCCAATTAAACTTTCTGATAGTGTCTCTGCCTATGCTGCTCCTGTTAGAAACACCTACCCCGCAGCCATTTCACCCGATTTCATGGAATTCATCACCTTCGAGCTAGCTGGAAAACGATACGGATTGTATAAATCCTATCGACGCTTAAATGAAACCGATATGGAAATCATCATCCAATCCATCGAGGGTGAAACTCTGAAAGCAGGTTTCATAAGTAAAAAAAGCCCTAAGCCCTAAAGGATAATCGGTTTCCATGAGAGAGATGAACTTAGATATGGAAGTAGCCTTCATTTATGAGTATATCATGGGCATCCTACTTAACAATGTAAATGTCTATGGTACAGGTGGCGGCGGAGGATACATCTGGGGCTATACGAGACCTAACTCAATGAATTATTACGGGAATTATGAGGGAGGTGGATCGGTTGAAAATAGGGGCGAAGGTTCTTATAATTTCTCCAATTATGCCTATCCGGAAATCACCAACACGTTAAAAAGTGAATGTTTTAATCAGGTTCTTAGTGATTTGATTTCCCATAATTTAAAGGGTAAAATGGCGCATATTATTGAGTTGTTTGACAATACAAAAGCAGGTGGGAAATTTGATTTTACGATAGTAGATTCATACAATGAACCTTTTAAGGGATTTGGGGATATTTTTAAATCAGCGAAAACCGATGGAAAAACAATTAATTTAAATACGGCCACTCTTTCCAATTCTTCGAAAGAATATATCGCCAAGACAATTATGCATGAAATTCTGCATATTTATATAGGTAATAAAAGAGCACTGGAAGATCACACTAAAATGGCTACTGAATTTATAACTCCTATGGCAGAACTTTTAAGTGAAATCTATCCTATTAATTTGAGAGAGGCAAAAATAATTTGCACTATAGGCTTAGATTCTATAGATAAAGATTTGTTTGAAAAAGTCTTGGCTAAAATAGATACAGAAAAACCTGTTACCACTGATGAAAGAGATAAAATATTTTTTGGTCATACCAATCTATCAAAAAATCGTTATGGAAAATACTGTAATTAAAACCTTTACTACTAGTTTACTCATTTTGTTGAGTTTAACATTTTGTAATGGTCAGAGTGTCAAAGAAAATATGTTATTTTTTGAAGATCCAATAAATAAAAATAATGAATTCAATGGCTTTTTCTCCTACAGGTTTGATCGAGACTATAATTCCCAACATAGCATCACCTTAATCATGTTTAAGGTTTATAATGATGGCCATATCGATTCTATAAAAAATTGGGGGGATTTAGATAAAAATGTGGAGTCACAAGTTTACAAAATTATCATGCAATCAGAACCTTGCTGGAAATTTAGGTCAAATTCTAGCACATTTAAATTTGTTATTTTTCCATTTTTCAATGGGAGTCCATCAAAACTAAGCCCACAAAAGGCCTACTCTTTGTATCGTTCAGTTTACGAACAATTAGCCCTTATAAGACAATATGTTGGGTCTGATTTTTCAAATATCTACCTAAGCTATCCTAAAAAAGCTTCCTATATAATTGTAGAGGAATAACTCAAAAGTGTAAATAAAAATCTCCTTATGGCTAAAATGAAAATTTATTCCTGCCTCTTCTTTTACATTTTCCTATTCTCTTCTTTTGTCAGTTTCTCGCAAAAGGAAAATAATAGTTCACTTTCTTTTAACCATCCATCCTATCCTCCAGAAGGTTTTAGCGAATATTTACTTGATAGTATTACGGTGGACAAACGGACAAAATCATCTACGCTATTCATCCTTTTCAAAATAAATTCTAAATCTGAAATATCAGAATTTAAACTAAGTGGAGAATTATCAAGTAAAACAGAAGAAGACTTCAATACTGCAATCCTGAAATCAGCACCTTTCTGGATACCTAGTTTCCCAGATAATGGATATAAATGGGTTGTTATACCTGTTTTTATGGATAATCCTACTTCAACCTTACCTTCGAAAACAAAATTTGATGGAAATGCATTTTTTTCAAAAATGGAAATGCAATTCGAATGGCTAAGAAAGAATATAGGCTCGAATTTAACTGACGTGTACTTTTCAGCTCCGTTTATGAGAAAAAATTAGTTCTAACTCTGTTATTAATATGTGAAAAATTATGGCAAACAATGCAATTAAAATATTGATTATACTCACAATCACCTCTTGTAGTTTCAAGACTTTGGCGCAAGGAAATCCTAAATACGAATTTTTATTCAATGGATGCGGTCAAGGTGAATTTTACGAATATTTTTCACACAATTTGAAAGTGTGGGGCGATAAACCTACATTTAATTTATTCATTTTTAAATTATCTGGATACGGAAAAATTACAGAAATGAGGCATCTAGGAGGAATGCAAAAAACAGATGCTGAACACGTAATGAAATTTATAAATCAGTCCGAAAAGTGCTGGAATTTACCTTCAGACCCGAAACTTTTTAAATGGATAATCATTCCTTTTGTATCAGGAAAAGGTCAAAAAAATTCAGGGCCCAGTTTTGAAAATTCAACTTTAGAAGCATTCGCTGAGTTAAATAATTTAACTTCATATGGAATCTACTCTGGAGATTTCTATATCACTAGACTCATATTTTATATGGATCCACGAATAAAACTGGATTGATCGGGTTTTTGAAATGGACCAGAAGGTGTGAAAAATTAAATCTTCCCTGCCTCTTTCTTCAGCAATTCCACATCAATCGGAACCACCCCTAAGGATTCACAAACTAAGCCTCCGCCAAGGTTTGCAAGCTCTGCGATTTGCGAAGCCGTTCCTCCAGCTGCTAATGCGCAGGCTGCGATGGAAATAACAGTATCTCCTGCACCAGAAACATCGGCGATTTGGCGAATGTGGGCTGGGATTTGAATTTGGTCTGAGGCAAAATCCATGTAGACACCGCGCTCTGACATCGTAACGAAAAGTCCTTTGAATGATTGCGCTGATTTAAAATCCGCAACCGTTTTAGCGATATTAGCTGGATTCGTGGCCGATGCATCCAAACCTAAGCCATCACGTAATTCATTTAAGTTAGGCTTAAACAAGGTAGCTCCTGAGTAAGCGAAGAAGTTCTTTTTCTTAGGATCAACGACGGTGGGAATATTTTGTGCAGATGCCAAAGCAATGATTTCCTGAATTATATCAGCACTCAAAACGCCCTTATCGTAATCCTCAAAAAGAATCACATCGACTTCCGGTAACCACGCTTTTACTTGCGCTAATAAGGAAGCAGACGAGGTAGCTGAAATAGGTGCTTCCGTTTCTGAATCTACTCGGATCAGTTGTTGAGATCCAGCAATTACGCGTTCCTTGACTGTCGTAGGACGTCCTTTTTCTATAATAATGCCGGCTGTGGATAAACCAGCCTCTAGTAGAATACCTTGTAAAGTTTCGCCTGTGGAATCATCTCCGATGACCGAACAAACCAACGGTTTTGCCCCTAAACTGGCGATATTCAAGACCACATTTCCTGCTCCGCCTAGACGAGATTCACGCTTCACAACGTTCACTACGGGAACCGGTGCTTCCGGCGAAATGCGGTTCACTTTGCCCCACGTGTAGGCATCTACCATTAAATCGCCTACCACGAGTACGCGTAGGTTTGAAAATTTGTCAATCAGAGTTGATAATTGGCTCATAGGTATCCCCTTATTTTATCCTCCGATAGTCGTCATCGATTCTGTAATGACACCTATCCTTTTATTTTCTGCTTCAAAACCGTCCAAAGGACGTTTGTTGAATAAAGTTAACAGTTGTTTCTTCACCTCCTCATCGCTGACTCCAGTGCGAAGATACGCCTTCAAATCAAAAACGCCATCATCGTAGAGGCAAGTCTTGACTTGGCCTTTGGCAGTAAGACGAATGCGATTGCAGGTGCCGCAAAAGGTTCGGCTGAAGGCTGCGATCACTCCGACATTCCCTTTAAATCCGGGAAGATCATAGGTATGAGCCGTTTCCCCGTATAAAAAAGGTCTTGCCTGCAAACCAGGGAAGGCTGATTTAATGCGATCTAAAATTCGAATATGGTCCCAAAACAAGATCTCCTCTACCAGCCCCGACCCATTAAACGGCATCTCTTCGATGAAACGAACGGACACCGGATGCTCCCGAGCGAACTCGGTCAGCGCAATAATATCCTCTTCATTTTTGCCGTGCATAACAACGGCATTAATCTTCACCTGGAATCCGGCCTGAATTAAACGAAGGAGATTGTCGTATACTTTTTGGAAATCATCTCTTCGCGTAATTTGCTTAAAGCGATCCCGATCGAGCGAGTCTAGACTTAAATTGATGTGACGAACGCCGAGCTTTTGTAAGTCATCTATATAATCTCCAACAAAAACCCCGTTCGTAGTCAAGCAGATTTCAAGGTCCTTTAAGCCAGCTAAATCCGTCAAAAAATCAAGCAACCCATTCCGAACAAAAGGCTCTCCACCCGTGATGCGTACCTTCTTGATACCCATCTCGTGCATGATCCGAGTCAATCTAAACATCTCCTCCCAACTCAACAACTCCCGTTCCGGCATATAGTTAATCCCCTCCGCCGGCATGCAATAGGTGCAGCGCAGATTGCAACGATCCGTCACCGCGAGTCGTAAATAACTCAATTCGCGGCCGTGATTATCAAAAAGCTGAGGATTATCCAATATATTTGCTCAATTATTCAAAGGTACAAAAAACGATGTCAACCTACCACATTCTTCTCTTTGGGATTTGCCGCGATTTATTAAAATCATCGACGATTTCCATCGAAAAAGAGGGCAAGGTGACCGTAGAAGAACTTTTACAAACGGTGCGTTCGATGCATCCGGCTTTGGAAAAATTACCCTCTTTACGTTTAGCTGCTGAACACCGCTTTCCGGAACCTGATTTTATCCTATCAGAAAGCATGGAAATTGCCCTAATTCCTCCCGTGAGTGGCGGATAATCCGTATATTTGCCATTAAATCTTTGCATTTATATGGGATTAAATCTCCTATTTCTTGGAGTGCTCTTGTTACCTTGGGTTTCTGCCCTTTTGGTAGCTTGTTTCCCTAAATCCCTTGTTTCGATTTCTCTTTCCGGCTTGTTTAGTGCTGCCGCACTCTATTTCCTTTCGAGCGTCGGGAGTGATTATAAAATCGCCTACACTTGGTTTCAGTTAGGAGGACAAGAAATCAATGCCAGTTTTTGGGCGAATACCTCTGCGCAATTAGTGCTCGGTTTGGTGGCTATCGTTTCATTTTGTGTCCAGTTATTTTCGAAATCTTATCTAAAAGAAGATCCGTCTATAGGCCGCTATTATATCTATTTGCACCTATTTGTGGGAGCGATGACGCTCTTACTATTAACGGATTCTGTCTTCTTGTTTTACGGGGCCTGGGAATTAGTGGGGGCGTGTTCGTATTTGTTAATTAGTTTTTGGCATCAAAAACAAGCCGCAACGCAAGCCGCGAAAAAAGCTTTTTTAATTAACCGACTTGGTGATTTAGCCCTATTATTCGGACTTATAGGTCTAGGTTTACATTTCAATACGTGGCAATTTTCTGCGATGCAGGGCATTGCACCTACCTTGATTGGGGTGGCGATTATTGCCGGCGGAATCGCTAAATCTGCCCAGTTTCCTTTAATGTCTTGGCTACCAGATGCGATGGAAGGGCCTACGCCTGCCTCCGCTTTAATTCACGCGGCGACAATGGTGGCGGCTGGAGTTTTCGTGGGTGTGCGCGTTTTCGACATCACGAGTCCAGAGACCCACCTATTTATGGGAATCATTGGTGCGATTTCGTTCTTATCAGGAGCTGTTTTTGCTATTTTCCAAAACGATATCAAGAAGACTCTCGCCTATTCCACCATCTCCCAGCTGGGTTTAATGTGGATGGGAATGGGCTCAGAAGCCTCCTTATTCCACCTATTAACACATGGTATTTTCAAAGCTGGCTTGTTTTTAGCGGCTGGCGCCGTAATTCATACGGTTCATTCCCAAAGCCTAAACGACATGGGTGGCCTTCGCAAAAAAGCGCCGGTGGCGGCCTTTGCTTACCTTATTTTCGGTGCGGGATTAATGGGATTACCTTTGACAGGTGGTTTTTTAAGTAAGGAAAATCTAGCTGGATTCTTGTATACTTCAGGTCGCGTCGAATTACTGGTTGTTTTAGCGATAGGCATGGTATTAACCAGCTTCTACATCAGCCGCCAGTTTTATCTCATTTTCATGGGACCATTGAAGGAAGGTTCTGCAGAGAAAAATCCAGCCCAAAACATCCCCATCAGACTATTAATCATCGCAAGTTTGTCCATTTGGATTTCTCGCCATCCGTTTGAAATGCCTGAAAATGCCTTCCTAACGATTTACCACATCCCTTCTTTTTGGCTCTACATCACGGCCGCGACTTGGGTGATTGGAATCGCGGGAGCCTATTTATCTAGAAACTGGATACCGGCTGGAAATTATCAGTTTCTACCTCGTTTTTGGCCTAGCTTATTCCGCCTCATTCGCTGGAAAAGCAGGTCTGCTCAGGTTTTCGAAATTCAAATCCTTGATCGACTAGTCAATGGGATTGCCTCCGTTCAAGTCATTCTCGCGCACCTACTTGCTTGGTGTGATCGACATCTAGTAGATGGAATTTTAGTAGGCGGAAGCTCAAGCCTCAGTCTAGCTACTGGAAAAATTTTAAGTCGCTGGCAATCAGCTAAAGTCCAAAGTTACTGGGCTATGATTATTGTGACATTTGCCCTATTTTTACTTTACGCTGTATTTACTAAATGACGAATTTACCCCTTTTATCACTCTTGATTGGATTGCCACTCGTAGGTGCCCTCATCCTTGGATTAGGTCAATTAAAGGAGCAGGCAAGAATGATTGCCATCGGTCTTTCGACTGTTCAATTAGGACTTTTAGGCTTTATTTATTCCGCGTTTGACACGCAATCGGGTTTATTTCAATTTAATGAATCGCACAATTGGTTCTCGATTTCGTTAGGTTCAATGGGGCAATTTATGTCCAAATACACCCTCGGAGTCGATGGATTAAGCATTTCATTGATTCTTTTAACGGGTTTAATTACCTGGGTTGCCCTTTGGAACTCAACAGAAATCAAAGAAAAACTAAGCACCTATTATGCCTTAGTATTGCTCTTAAACGCCTCAATTATTGGTTGTTTTCTAGCAAAAGATCTATTCCTTTTCTACGTCTTCTTCGAATTCATGTTGCTTCCGATGTATTTTTTAATCGGAATTTGGGGTGGCCCACGACGCAATTACGCTTCCTTGAAATTCTTCATTTATACCCTCGTAGGATCCCTATTTATTCTCGTGGTGATGCTAGGCATGGGTTTAGCCTATGTTGATCCATATGAAACAGCCTTATTAAATGGTCTGATTCGTCCGGAACAGGGTTTTAATCTGGACGCCTTACACGCTGTTCAGGGTATGTTATTATCACAGGAAATTGCTACCGCTTCGATGGTGCATAGTTTCGATATGCAGGCCTTAGCTGATTTTAAAAATTGCCAAATCACCAGCATTCTTCACATCAGCTCCGGCTGGCAATTAGCGGGAATGAGCGCACGAGAATGGGGATTTTGGCTTTTATTCATCGGATTCGCCATCAAATTACCGATGGTTCCCTTGCACACCTGGCTACCAGATGCCCACGTGGAAGCACCTACACCCATCTCCGTTTTATTAGCCGGCGTTTTATTGAAAATCGGTGCCTATGGCTGGTTACGCATCACCATTCCTTTCTTCCAAATAGAGGCCTTAATGGCTGCTAACATTTTAGCTGGACTAGGAGCCTTATCCATCGTTTATGGTGCCTATAATGCGCTAGCAATGACAGATTTAAAGAAATTAGTCGCTTATTCTTCCGTTTCCCACATGGGCTTCGTGCTCCTAGGGATCGCCGCTTTCACAGCAGAAGGCTGGCAGGGAGCTATCTTCCAAACCATCTCCCACGGGGTCTTATCCGCCTTATTGTTCCTGATGGTGGGCGTCCTATATTCCCGCACCGGTAACCGCGAAATTGATGCTTATTCCGGCTTAGTGACCTTGATGCCTCGATTTACGGTCATTTCTGGAGTTGCCATTTTTGCTTCCTTAGGCATGCCTGGATTCTCTGGATTTATTGGCGAATTCTTCAGCTTAATGGGTGCTTTCACCAGTCCATTTGTACATCCGGGGATGACGATTTTCGGAGCTTTGGGGCTAGTATTAGGCGCTGGATATTTGTTATGGACTTTCCAAAAAATCTATTTGGGAAAACTCTTCTTAAAAAATACCGACTGGTCCTTGCCTGATTTGACTAATTTAGAACTAGTTAGTCTTTTTGGTCTTGGAATTATCAGTATATTGCTAGGCATTTATCCCGGTTTACTATTCGAACTCAGTGATAAATTCGTGACTACCCTGTTAAAAT
>JBJOIV010000069.1:0-9694 GCA_046046955.1 Bacteroidota bacterium
CTCCATTTATTGACCTTTTTTATCGAAAAAGGGGAGATCGCTTATTCGAATTATTATATCCTTTCGCCCTTATTGGCGCTCATTTTCTTCATCAAGTTGTACAAGGCAAATGATGAAAAACCCTTCAAAAACATCGCCTATACTTTCCTTGGTATTATTTATGTGGCCTTGCCTTTTGCCTTATTAACTGTGTTAGCCTTTATCCAAAACGAAACCTATGATCCTCAAATCGTCCTAGGTTGCCTTTTCTTGTTGTGGGCGAGTGATTCAGGGGCCTATTTTGCGGGGACGAAGTTTGGTAAAACGAAATTATTCGAACGTGTTTCCCCTAAGAAATCTTGGGAGGGAAGTATCGGTGGTTTAATTGCGGCGATGATTGTGGCCTATGTTTTGTCTATTTATTACACCAATTTTGAGTCATGGCAATGGTTTGGAATCGGTGTAATTATTGTCGTGGCAGGAACTTATGGGGACTTAGTGGAGTCTCTTTTCAAGCGCAGTATTAATATCAAAGATTCCGCCGATACGATTCCAGGTCATGGGGGTTTTTTAGATCGATTCGATGGTTTATTATTATCGATTCCTTTCATCATTACGTTCTTAAAATTATTCCCCAAACACTAAGCTTTAACAGGCTTTAACATGGGTGAAATTTATTTTTTTATAACTTCGGTTTCGAAATGAAACATGCGATGCGATTTCTGGGAATACTATTGCTGAGTCTCCTATCTTGGGCAGCCTTTTCACAAGGGCAAGACAAAACGGTCTTATTCCAAGGTCGTGTGGTAGCCTCTTCGAATTCGGAGTTCCTTCCTTTGGCCTATATTTTTAATCCACAAGCCGGTCGTGGTGCCCTGAGTGATAATTTTGGTCAAGTAGACATGTATGTTTTTCCGGGGGATAGCTTAGTGATTTCCTACATCGGTTACAAGAAAAAGTATTATATCGTTCCGCGTGATACCGAATTAGTGCACCAGGTAATCATTCCGATGGAAGAGATGACCACGATGTTGCGCGATGTGAAGGTGTTCCCTCATTCGAGCGAAGAGGAATTTAAGCAGGCCTTTTTAGCGATGGAATTACGCAATAAGAAAGAGCGAGATAATGCGCGAGATAACTTAGAGCAGTCTAAATTAAATGTGTTTGCGATGCAAGCGGGCATGGGGGCCTCGTCTAATTTCAGGAATTTCTCTGATATGATGATTTCATCTCAAGCGAATAAAAATTTCTTCAGTAGTCCCATGCTGGCTTTGACGAATCCATTTGCCTGGATTAACTTTATTAAATCCGTGAAAAATGGGGATTTGAAGCGTAAGGATTACCAAAAAGCCTACGAATTACTTCCGAAGGAAAACATCAATCGCCAATTGTTTTTACGCAACTTGAAATCCAATTAAGGCTAACATTCTGCCTGTAGTTCCCGCTTCTTTTCGGTGAGAAAAATAATCGGCATTGTTCTCCACGGTACAGGCTGAATCAATTTCAATTTGCTGGATTCCCAATCTACTTAATTGAGCTGCATTAGCCCCTTTTAAGTCCACGTGCCATTTGCTACCTTCTCGGGTTTTAAATTCCTGCGCAAAATGTGCCGCTACTTCATCGCCCACTTCGAAATGCGCTTGACTGATGCAGGGGCCTATGTAGGCCAAAATATCCGCCGGATTCGATCCTCTATTCTCAATCATCCGTAGCGCTGTTTTCTCCACAATTCCAGCCACTGTACCTTTCCAACCCGCATGAATTGCCGCGCAAACGCGGGTAACCGGATCAGCTAATAATATGGGCGTGCAATCCGCGATTCCCACACCGGCAAAAACTCCTGGCTGTACGGAAACCATCGCATCAAAGCCTGATTGATATCCTGGACGACCGGTCACCCAAATTTTATCCCCATGGACCTGGTAGGATCGCGCTAAATCGCTAGGAGAAATGCCTAAGTCAGCGCAGAAAATGGAAAGATTTTGTTCGATGATTTCGGGTGAATCATCTGTGTGTACTCCTAAATTTAAGGAAGAATAGGGAGCTTCACTTACACCTCCGTGGCGGGTGCTAACACCCGCCACGAGGTTTGGAATTGATTGAAAAATTCGAGGTCTGGCGACACGATTAGGCGTCATAACTCAAACCATATTGTTTTAAAACTTCGTCTGGTACACCATTCCATTGGTTCGGCGTATTTCCTTTGTAGTCTAAGTCGGCTATGCCTATTTTCGAGGTATAGAAACCCGTAGCTGTCAAATTTCGCATCAAGGTAAAGAAAGATTCGCCTTGTGATAAGTGTTTAGGGGTCTTGCCTGGATAAGCAATATCATCTACGATATTAATTCGCTGTGCAGGTGTTATTTCAGTGAAGTTTTTAGAGAAACGTTTATTGGATTCTACATCTAACCAACGTAATCCCCCTCGCATCGGCGTTTTGAATTCTGGTTTGTCCTTCACGATGAATTCGATGAAAGCTGTAACGCCTGATTGTGAGGCGCTTCCAGATTTCTTGTCTGCTGGGATGATGATATCAGATAGCACTGTGATGGTAGCTAATTCGTGTGCGTTTAAGAAGACTTCTGCCTTTAATTTCGCCTCGAGTTCAGCTTCATCTTGGGTACGACCATTCGGTCTTTTAACCGGAACTTTTCCTAATTCTAAATTCTCAATCGCTTTTTCATCGGGATTGAAAACGGCTAAGCCCAGTGAACTTAAGCCCATATTTTTTAAATAGTCTCTTCTTTTCATCTTACAGGTTGCCTTTTTTACGTTGATCGATAATGTATTCTGATGTGCGTAAGGATAGCGCAAGGATCGTCCAAGTCGCGTTTTTATCTCCTTGAGAAACGAATGGAGCCGCATCAGCTACAAACAAGTTTTTCACATCGTGTGCTTGACAGTTCGAATTCAGTACCGATGTCTTTTTATCATTACCCATACGAGCAGTACCTACCTCGTGAATGATACGACCTGGATCTGCTAAACCATAGTTATTTTCAGCACCTGGTTTCTTGCCTAAAGCCTCACCACCCATCGAATGAATAATCTCTTCGAAAGTATCTTGCATGTGTTTCGCTTGCTTCACCTCGTAATCGCTCCACTTGTAATTGAATCGTAGAACAGGAATACCAAATTTATCCACCACGTTCGGGTCGATTTCGCAATAATTATCTTCGCGCGGAACAGGTTCCCCACGACCAGCAAATCCTACATAAGCACCGTAGAAACGGCGGTAATCCTCTTTCAAGGTCGCACCATAACCACCTGCCGCTTTTCGAATACCATCTCGGCTAAAATTCTCTTTACCATTTAGGCCTTCGATGCCCCAACCAAAACCGTAGTTAGGCATACCCATACCGCCACCGTATTCGATGTGATAGCCACGTGGGAAGTCTAATTTTGCGTTATCTAACCACCACGGGGTATAGATGTGCATTCCACCTACGCCGTCTTCATTGTAGCGTTTGCGATCGAATAAGGAAGGTATGATCGCAGAACGTGACGCACCTGTGGAGTCATTAATATATTTACCTACGACACCGCTGGAATTAGCAATACCGTTAGGGAAACGAGAGCTTTTTGAATTTAATAAAAGACGCGCAGTTTCACCTGCAGATGCGGCTAAAACTACGATTTTTCCACGAACCGAGTATTCTTGCATGGTACCCGTGTGAACGTAGGATACGCCCGTCGCTAAACCAGTAACCGGATCCGTCATTACTTCACGAGCCATGGCGAATGGAAGTAAGGTCGTGTTGCCGGTTTGGACAGCTGGTTTGACTAAAACCGAAGAAGACGAGAAATCTGCGTAAGCTGAACAACCGCGGTTACACTGGCCGCAATAAAAACAAGATCCACGCTCGTTATTGATCGGCTTAGTTAGCATCGACATACGCGACGGATAGGTCGGAATACCTAGGGCCTTGTTCGCCTTTTTGATCATTAATTCATGAAGACGAGGCTTTGGAGGAGGTAAGAAATAGCCATCTGGATCATTTCTTAGGCCTTCATTTGTCCCAAAAACCCCGATCATTTTGTCCACCTTATCGTAATAAGGTTTCATATCATCATAACCGATAGGCCAGTCGTCGCCTAGACCATCGATACTTTTTCTTTTAAAATCATCTGGACCAAAACGCAAGGAAATGCGGCCCCAGTGGTTCGTACGACCTCCCACCATCCGAGAACGGAACCAGTCGAACTTCGTGCCGTCCTTACGTGTATAAGGTTCACCTTCGATGTCCCAGCCACCATAAGCCGCATCGAAATCCCCGAAATTACGCAGCGAACTACTCGCTCCTCTGCGAAGAGATTCGTAAGGCCATTTCATTTGGGTCATATCTTTCGGATCTGCCGGGTCAAAAGGCTGTCCAGCCTCTAGGATGCAAACTTTAGCGCCTGCTTTTGCTAAGGTGTGAGCTGCCATACCGCCACCCGCACCGGAACCTACGATCACTACATCGAAAACCTCTTGTTGAGATTTAATGTAAATTGAGGAATTAATCATTTTGTTAATCTGGTTTAGAGAAATCAAAAATAGAAAATTTGGTTTATTTTTGTCATTCATAGAAGAAAAATATTTGGCACGGAAAGCAGACAACGGAGAGGAGCCATTGAAAAAAGGGGAAACCCCACTATCAAGGCAGTTTAATCAAATCAAGGCGAAATACCCTGGGGCAATTTTATTGTTCCGGGTGGGGGATTTTTATGAGACTTTTGGCCAAGATGCGGTGAAAGCTTCGAAAATTTTGGGTATCGTTTTGACGCGCCGTAATAATGGCAACGCCGATGCCGAATTAGCCGGTTTTCCACACCATTCCTTAGATACATATTTGCCTAAATTAGTGCGCGCAGGTGAACGGGTGGCGATTTGTGATCAATTAGAGGACCCAGCGACGGTAAAAGGGATTGTAAAGCGGGGGGTAACGGAATTAGTGACTCCGGGCGTTTCCTTCAATGATCAAGTTTTAGATAATAAGCGCAATAATTATGTGGCTGCAATATCTTTCGATGAGAAGTCTTCTACCTATGGAATCGCCCTGTTGGATATTTCGACGGGGGAGTTTATGTGCTCTCAGGGCCCTTTAGCGTATATTCAGAAGTTAGTCCAAAGTTTTTTGCCGGCGGAGATTTTGTATCCCAAAAAGCATAGAAATGCCTTCATAGATGCCTTCGGTGAGCAATTTCACAGCTTTACCATGGAGGAATGGATTTTTACCCACGAATTCACGTATCCTCTTTTAACACAGCATTTTAAGACCAAAAACCTGAAAGGATTTGGTATCGAAAATAGTCCACTAGGCATCATTTCTGCCGGCGTTATTTTACATTATTTAGCGGAAACCGAACACCGCGCCATCGGTCATATTTCGTCCATTCAGCGTATCGAAGAAGAAAAATATGTCTGGTTAGATCGTTTTACGATTCGCAATTTGGAATTAATTCATCCCACGCAAGAGGGAGGAGTTCCTTTGATTTCGCTCATCGATCAGACTTTGACTGCGATGGGTGGTCGTTTGCTTCGTAAATGGTTGGTATTGCCTTTAAAAGAGCTAAAAACCATTGAGCAAAGACAAGAAGGGGTAGCGGGTTTATTAGCCTCTTCGAGTTTATTAGATCAGGTTTCGGACTTATTGAAACCGATCGGCGATGTGGAGCGGATGATTTCCAAAGTCGCAGCCGGTCGCATTAATCCCCGAGAATTAAATGCCCTGAAAAAGGCTTTGCAGCAGATTCCAGAGATTAAATCCTTGTTATCAGTATCTTCATCGCCAAGTCTCTCAGGTCTCGCGGCTAGCTTAGATTCTTGTACGGAATTAGTGGAAAAAATCGACACGATTTTGCGCGAAGACCCGCCGGTGCTGATGCACCAAGGCGGCATGATAAAGAGTGGTTTTTTAGCGGAATTAGATGAATTGCACGGACTTTCGAGTTCGGGCAAGAACTTCTTAGCCGATATCCAAAAACGCGAAATTGAACGCACGGGAATTACCTCGCTGAAGGTCTCTTTTAACAAGGTTTTTGGGTATTATTTAGAAGTAACAAACGCGCACAAAGATCGCGTGCCACCAGAATGGATTCGTAAGCAGACCTTGGTGAATGCGGAGCGTTATATCACGGAAGAATTGAAGGTGTACGAGGAAAAGATACTTAGTGCAGAAGATAAAATTTCGGTAATTGAATTCCGCTTATTCCAAGAATTAGTGGCTTCGGCTTTGAGTTATATCACTCAGATTCAGCAGAATGCGCTTGGAATCGCAACACTTGACGTGCTAGCCTCCTTTGCTAGCGTGGCTAAGAAAAACAACTATGTTCGTCCCGCTTTAAACGAAACGGAAATCATCGATATCAAAGGAGGTCGTCACCCGGTGATCGAAAAGCAATTGCCAGCTGGAGAGAATTATGTTCCTAACGACATCTATCTAGACGATAAAACGCAGCAAATCATGATGATTACGGGTCCCAATATGGCCGGTAAATCCGCTTTATTGCGCCAAACAGCCCTGATCGTTTTACTCGCCCAAATGGGTTCCTATGTGCCCGCTGAATCCGCTAACCTAGGTTTAGTGGACAAAGTTTTCACTCGGGTGGGCGCCTCCGATAACTTATCCAAAGGAGAGTCTACCTTCATGGTCGAGATGACCGAGACGGCGGCGATTTTGAATAATTTATCCTCTCGTTCGCTCGTATTATTGGATGAAATCGGTCGCGGAACCTCGACGTATGATGGCGTTTCAATGGCCTGGGCGATTGCAGAACATTTGCATAATCATCCGGTACATAGGGCCAAAACTTTATTTGCCACCCACTACCACGAATTAAACGAATTAACACAGGACTTTCCGCGCATCCAAAACTTCCACGTTTCCGTCAAAGAAGTGGGCAATAAAATCATCTTCTTGCGCAAATTATTGCCGGGTGGAAGTGCACACAGTTTTGGTATTCATGTAGCTCAGCTGGCCGGAATGCCAACTTCTTTAGTTTTACGTGCCCACGAAATCTTGCAGAATTTAGAAAAAGATCACGTCCTGGAAGACAATATCGATAAGCTAAAAGAGATGCCGAAGGCAAATTACCAGATGTCTCTTTTCGGTGCTGAAATTCCGGAAGGATTACAGAAAATCGAGGATCAACTAAAGGAATTGGACGTGAATTCGTTGTCGCCGATTGAGGCGCTACTCAAGCTTAATGAGCTTAAAAGGTTGCTTTAGATGAGAGAGTATAGAGTAGAGTGTATAGATAAGAGATAAACCATCTCTACTCTATGCTCTATTATCTCTAATCTTAATTACGAACATCAAGGCCCCAATTCAACTTACTCCGCAACGTCTGCAGGAAATCATCTCCAGGAATCTTAATTAGTTTCGCTGAAAAAGGTGCTTTTTTGACTTCGATTTTGAAGTGGCTGTCGATGACTTTGGAACGGGAATCTAAAGAAATAAGGAAGTTTTTGCTTCGAGAACTCACCTCAAATGTTAAAACTGCAGAACTGGAAACAAGGAGTGGGCGCACGTTTAAATTGTGCGGGCTCATGGGTGCAATGATGAAAATATCGGAGCTAGGAATCACTAAAGGTCCGCCTACCGCTAGGGAATAGCCGGTGGAGCCCGTTGCAGTGGAAACGATTAGGCCATCAGCCCAATACGAATTCAAATAGTTTCCGTCCACAAATGCTTTGATGGTGATCATGGAAGAGGTATCTGTTTTCATGATACCTACTTCATTTAAACCAAATCCTTTGCCATCGAAAAAGTCCATTTCAGATTCTACAGCCACCAGGTTTCTATTTTCGATTCGGTAATTACCTTGCAAAACGGTGTCTAAGGCAGAGCTGATTTCGGGTGGAGAAAGCGTAGCTAAAAAGCCCAAACGACCCGTATTGATACCTAAAATAGGAATTTCTCTCGGACCTATTTGAGTTAAGGTTTCCAGTAAGGTACCATCGCCACCGATACTCCAGGCCATGTCCGCAGATTCTAGTCCTTTTTCAGTAGAATAGCTGGGAACTTCAGCGACCGAAAAGCCGTGCTCCAATAAATGATTTTTGAAGAAATCAGAAAGGATGGGTTGGCAATTTTTGGCACAAATGTCCGCCCACATTTTTTCCATTAATGGCTTTGTTTCTGCCGAAAATGATTTCCCGTGAATGGCTAATTGAACCCCCATTATAAATCGATAAAACGCATTAAATGATCAAATCGATCTTGATCGACTTCTAATTGCTCCCCAAAAACAAAGGCTTTTTCGATAAAAATTCCGTACCTCTCTAGGTTTGAAATGATTTTGCCAAAAGTTTCGGTTTGCACTTGAATAACTAGTATTGGTTCTTGGAAAAAGCTACGCACCACAAATCCATTTTCCTCCTCAATGATTCGGATGATAGAACTTAGACTGTCTCGGGTGCTTTGGAACGGAATACGAATGATTCCCCCATTTTTTTGTTCTAAACCTGATTTGAGCAATAAATTCCCAACAGTTGACTTAGTCAGATAACCAGAAAATAAACCCGATGGATTGGTAATGGCAATCAGTTCAACAGTGGAATCGTCAAACCAGGGTAGGCTCGCTAATACATCTTCCTCCTCTTCCATTTGAAAGGTGGAAAAGTGGGCTTGAAGGTCAGCTATTGTTTGATCAGGGGAGATGGCTTGCGCCAGTGTTTCTTCGGTAACAAGACCGATGTATTGCTTTTTCTCTACCACCGCTAAGGCATTGATTCCATTTGCACGAAGGGTTTTCTGGGTTTTAGACACAGAATCACTCATTCGTAACACCGGTAAATCGTAATTTAGGTGTGATAGAATTAGCATGTTAGATCGGGTTGTTGTTTAACCACTCGGTGACTATTTCATTGAATTCAGCTGGTCTTTCCATCATGGGAGCGTGGCAGCATTTGTCAATAAATTTCAAGGTCGAACCTGGAATTAATTGGTTGAATTCGTGTCCCACTTCGGGTGGGGTAATGGTATCATTTAATCCCCAAATCAATAGGGTGGGGGCCTTGATGTGAACAATATCTTTGGCCATATTATTACGCTGTGCAGATTTCGCAATCGCGATAATACGCATCACTTTAGGGATACTATTCGTGATCTCAAAAACCTCATCGACTAATTCCTTGCTTGCCGTCTTCGGGTCATAAAACGTGTACTCAACGCGTTCCTTAATGTATTCGTAATTGCCTCTTTTCGGATAAGAACCTCCCATGGAGTTTTCGAAAAGTCCTGAGGAACCTGTTAATATTAATCGCTGGATTTTTTCTGGATGACGGAGGGTATAGATCAAAGCCACATGGCCGCCTAAAGAATTACCAATCACGCTAAATTTATCCAAGCCTTTAAAGTCGACAAAACCTTCAATAAACTCGGTCAAGCCTTCACATCCGGCCTCTTTAATAGGCATTTCGTGGATGGGCATTAAGGGGATAATCACGCGATAGTTAGACTTAAAGTGATTAATCACTCCAGCCCAATTACTCAATGCGCCAAATAAACCGTGAAGTAATAAGAGGGTTTCCCCTTGTCCTTCGTCGATGTATTTGTACTCTCCTTCTGCCTTAACTAGGTACTCCATTCAGGAATTTTGTATTTATAATGTGCAATTTAACAAAAAGAATGTTAAACAATTTTAATTTTGTAGAGTTTTAAAAAATATAATTTATCTATGAAACCCATCCTACTTGTTGGAGGCGGAATTGCCGGGTTGCAAGCAG
>JBJOIV010000070.1:0-9354 GCA_046046955.1 Bacteroidota bacterium
AACTCATCCCAAAATCGACATCTTTTTCCATTTCTCGGATGATTTTTTTATTGACGATGAGGTGCTTTTTATCATTCATTTCTTCTACTTCTACTGATGCTTGCCAAAAAAATAGATAGGGTGAAATCGTGGTGCCTAGTATACCTACTAGTATCGCAATAAAGTCTTTGTTGAATTCAATGGTAGGAATAAAAGTAGCTTTCAAAATGGCTAGGAAATCCTGCTTATACAGAAATGGAACAACAAAATAAACCAGCATCACAATGCAAAGGTATTTTAGGATGGATGCAATTTTCTGGTAGGGTAAATAGATGATTAATCCCAATAATAAAAAGGTGAAAAAGACACTGAAATAATTTTCGCTAATGCTTGGGAACAATAAATTTCCAACAGCCCCCATTCCGGCAATATCAGCTCCTATATTTAGGATGATGGCTGGAAAGCTAAATACTAACATTAAATAAAGAATTGATTTTGAGTAGTGTTTCTTCAAATTACCCGTTAATCCCTGTTGGGTCACTATCCCGATTCGGGCGCACATTTGTTGGATAGCAGCCATTAATGGAAAAGCTATAATGGCTGTCCACAAGGTCGCTAATCCTAATTTTGCCCCAGCCTGTGAATAGGTGGCAATTCCAGATGGATCATCGTCACTCGCGCCTGTCACTAGTCCGGGGCCCAAAAGTTTCCAAAAACGACCCAGTTTTGAACTTGTTTTCATATTCAATTATCAACTACTTGGTAATTTACAAAGTATAGTCTTGCATTCAGTATATTTTTGTAGATTACATACATTACTAACCACTTAATAATGTTGTTTCTTTTTCAATCGATTTTTGTCATGACACTTTTTACAAGTTTTATGACTCCCACAATCATTTTTCTGAAATCGAAAGGGAATATATTCGCTAATCCGAATATCTATCTAGCAACGTTATTTTTCATTTCCGGCATCTATTGTCTAACCATTTATTCTATGTCTTTAGGGCATAGTTTTCTATTTACAGTCCTCTTATATGGAAATTTTTCCTCTCTATATTTCCTGATTGGCCCTGTATTATTCTTTTATCTTCGGAGTTTACGAACGGGAAATACTCGATTAAGTCGTTTAGATTTAGTGCATTTTTTACCCTTCATCGTTGTCTTATTTGATACATTGCCCTATTATTTTTCACCTTATGAATTCAAGGTGAGTGTGGTGAGGCAAGTATTTAGTAATTGGACGTCTATGTTCTCCATTCAATTAGGTTACCTATTTAGTACTTCAACTCTTTATATTTTACGCCCTTTATTACTACTATTTTATACGGTATGGGGATTGTTCTATATAAAAAAGAATCAATTGTATTTTTTCAAAGCCACCACCTTGGGTAAATGGTTATGCGCATTTTTGCTTTTACAGTTATTGATTTTTGTGGGAATGAGTTCTGTTTTTTTCGGAGTTTGGTTAGAAAATTCAGGGGGATATACTTTTTTGAATCATCCGAGCGAGATTAAATATATTTCATTAGCGGCCTACATGGTGATGGTTTGTGCGCTTTATTTCTTTCCTCAGGTGATTTATTTAAATGTCGATCGAATTAAAAGATCATTTAATCCTCAAGAAGTTTATTGGTGGAAGCTAGATCAATTAGTGAATGCTTGTTACATTTTTAATAAGCCTTTTTTAAATCCAACGCTTCATTTGGATCAATTCGGTGAATTAGTTCAAGTTGATCAAAAGGAATTGCGCGATTTTTTTGAACTTTATCTTTTCACTAATTTCACTGATGAGATGAATCGGCTTCGAATTCAGTTTGCTAAAAATTTAATTCAAGAGGGTTGTTTACAGGCCAAATGCTTGGATACGCTGCATATTGAATCAGGTTTTTTAAATAAAAATGATTTATCGAGGTATTTTGTTGAATTTGCAGGTGAAAGTATGGAAGAGTACATACTTAAATTTAAAAATAATTAATATGAAAGGTATTTTCATGGGCTTGTTCCTAGTCGTTTTCACTACAATGGCTTATGCTCAAAAAGTAGTAAGTTCTGCCATTGGGGCGGGAGGTGCCACCACGGTAGTAGATGGTAAATATTATTCCCAAATCATTGGGCAGCAAAGCGCGGTCACAGGAACATCATCTTCAGGTGGTGTGGTGGTAAGACAAGGGTTTAAGCAGCCTTCTTTATTAGAGCGGAGCATTGCTGCATCTGGAATTAAGTTAAATGTGCAGGAGGAAAATCCTATCACCTATACGACCTATCCAAATCCATTTATTGACAAGTTGACGATCGGTTTTTCTGCTACTAGTACAAAGCCTACGTTTGTGGCTATTTACGATCAATTAGGAGCAGTTATTTACCAACATACTTATGAAGCTCCAATTAAGGAAATCGTATTTACTGACTTTTCCGGCATTCGTGTAGGTAAATATGTTTTACACGTTATTTCATCGGGCAAACCGTTTGCTACCACGATAGTAAAAGAATAAGTTTGTTTTTTTTCAAAAGCTGCTGTTGGATTAGATCCATCAGCAGCTTTTTTATTGTAGGCATTGAGAGTAATTATTGATGCTCATTTACTTTTATATCAAAACGATAACTATGGGTTCAATTTTAGGTCTTTTCTTTCACTCCTTAGGTGGTTTTGCCTCTGGAAGTTTTTATATTCCTTATCGGAAGATTCAAGTGTGGTCTTGGGAAAGTGCTTGGATTGTAGGTGGTGTCTTCTCATGGTTGATCGTTCCTCTTCTTGCTGCCTGGTTAACGATTCCGGACTTTATGAATATCATCCAAACAATTGATTCAGATACGTTCTTTTGGACCTTTGTTTTTGGTGTTCTTTGGGGAATTGGTGGTTTGACTTTTGGATTAGCTATGCGCTATTTAGGGATGTCTTTAGGCATGTCCATCGCTTTAAGTTTATGTAGTATTTTCGGCGCTTTAGTTCCCCCTATTTACCGGGAAGTTGCTGGTATAGAAGGAGATACCATTTCTCAAATTGTAGGAAGTATAGGTGGTCAGGTGGTTTTGTTAGGCATAGTAGTATGCGTTTTTGGTATTTTCTTGTGTGGGAAAGCGGGGATGATGAAGGAGAGTGAATTATCTCAAGAGCAAAAGCAAGAAACGATTAAAGAGTTTAGTTTAACGAAAGGCTTAATCGTGGCTATTATTTCTGGTTTGTGTTCTGCCTGCTTTAACTTCGGTCTTGAAGCCGGTAAGGATATGGCGGATGTAGCGGTAGCGAAGGGATGTGATCCTTTATTCCAAAACAATGTCATCTTTATTGTGGTGCTTTGGGGTGGCTTCCTAACAAATTTTGTCTATTGTATGTATTTGAATTTCTCTAACAAGACCTTTGGAGATTACCTAAATGCTTCAGCGCCGTTGCGAATGAATTATTTGTTTGCGGCTGTCGCTGGTACGACATGGTTCTTGCAATTCTTCTTCTACGGAATGGGAGAGAGCAAATTAGGAAACGGAGCTAGTTCCTGGATTCTTCATATGGCAACCATTATCATCACATCTAATTTTTGGGGGCTTTATTTCAAAGAATGGAAAGGGGTGTCTTCGAAAACGATGCGAACGGTAATAGGAGGTATTGTTGTGATTTTGATCTCTGTTATCATTGTGGGAATCGGCAATTCGATTAAATAATGTTGTCCTTAATTCATATAGATGAATTTTCTTCTACGCCTAAGTACCGGCAATTAGCGAATGCCATTATTGAAGGTATTCAAAAAGGGAAAATTAAGAAGGGGGAATTATTGCCTTCCATCAATGAGGTAAGTTTTGAGCATTATATGGCTCGAATTACAGTCGAAAAAGGGTATAATTATCTCAAGCAGCAAGGTATTATTGATTCGATACGCGGGAAAGGCTTTTATATAAAGGTCGATGAAGTGCCTCGTAACTTAAAGATATTTTTGTTATTCAATAAATTAAGTGTTCACAAGAAGATCATTTATGATGCTTTTGTTCAGTCCATTGGCGATCAGGGTTCCATCGATTTTTACATTTACAATAATGACTTTAATCTTCTAAAAAGGATAATCGAAAGTCGCGACCGGGATTATACGCATATGGTATTGATTCCACATTTTCTAGAAGGAGATGAGATGGCGGTTGATTTGATTAATTCATTGCCAAAAGATAAGTTGATATTAGTTGATAAGCTTTTACCGGGTGTTCAAGGAAAATTTGGAGCGGTGTATGAGAATTTCGAAAAAGATATCTACCAAAGTCTACAAGAAGCGAAAGATAGATTAGTAAACTACTCATCTTTGCGGCTTATTTTTCCAGCCTCCAGCTATTATCCAAAAGAGATCGTTCAAGGATTTATTCATTTTTGTAGTGACTTCGTTTTTGACTTCCAGGTAGTGGAATCGGTGGCAGATTTAAAGGTAGAGAAAGGTCAAGCCTATATTACGGTTATGGAGGATGATTTGATATCCTTGCTTGATCGAATTAGGGTGCAAGGTTTACGCTTAGGGAAGGATATTGGGATTCTTTCCTACAATGAAACACCCATCAAGCGTTTATTATTTGATGGTATTTCAACTATTTCGACAGATTTTGAAGCTTTGGGTAGAAAGGCAGCTGAGTTAGTGTTAACCAATGAGCGAAATACATATGAAAACCCTTTCGTTTATATTCCTCGTAGCTCACTTTAGGCAGGAGAATGTTTGGCAAAATTCACATTTAACAGCTTATTTACTTTGCATTTTTGCAAAAAAAACGCCATTTTTGTAGCTTAATTATAATTATAGCGACTTTAAAACTAATTGATATAATGAGTAATTCCCCAACAACCTTATTTGATAAAGTATGGGATTCACACGTAGTTCGTAAAATTGCTGATGGTCCTGATGTATTTTTCATTGACCGTCATTTCATTCACGAAGTAACGTCCCCAGTAGCTTTCTTAGGTCTTGAAACTCGTGGCATTGGTGTTCTATTCCCGGAACGGACATTTGCAACAGCAGATCATAATACACCTACGATTAACCAACATTTACCAGTAGAAGATCCACTCTCAGCAAATCAATTGTTGCAATTGGAGAAGAATACTGCTAAATATGGTATTTCACACTGGGGTCTAGGTAATCCTAAAAATGGAATTGTTCACGTGGTGGGACCCGAAAATGGAATTACCCTACCTGGTATGACGATTGTTTGTGGTGATTCACACACGTCTACTCACGGTGCTTTTGGAGCTATTGCCTTTGGTATTGGTACTTCTGAAGTAGAGATGGTACTTTCCTCTCAATGTATTATGCAGCCTAAGCCTAAGAAAATGCGTATTAACGTAAATGGCGCTTTAGGTAAAGGAGTTACTCCAAAAGACGTGGCCTTGTACATTATCTCTAAATTAACTACTTCAGGTGCTACAGGTTATTTCGTAGAATACGCTGGAGATGTGTTTGAGAAAATGTCAATGGAGGGTCGTATGACCGTTTGTAACTTGAGTATTGAGATGGGAGCTCGTGGTGGTATGATTGCACCAGATCAAACTACATTTAATTATATCGAAGGTCGTGAGTTAGCTCCGAAAGGCGCGGATTGGGATAAACAATTAGCGTATTGGAAGACTTTGAAAACAGATGCTGGTGCCTCTTTTGATGAGGAAATTACGTTCTTAGCGTCTGATATTGAACCGATGATTACGTATGGTACTAACCCGGGTATGGGTATGGGTATCTCTAAAAACATCCCGAACGCAGAAGATGTGGAGGGTGGAGTAGCGACGTATGAAAAATCATTAGAGTATATGGGCTTTGCTCAAAACGATTCAATGATCGGTAAGAAAGTGGATTATGTATTCATTGGTTCTTGTACGAATGGTCGAATCGAAGACTTCCGTGCTTTTGCATCAATTGTGAAAGGGCGTAAAAAAGCGGATCATGTGACGGCTTGGGTAGTTCCTGGTTCTCATATCGTGGAAGCACAAATTAGAGAAGAGGGTATTTACGATATCTTAACTGAAGCTGGATTTGCTTTACGTCAACCGGGTTGCTCGGCTTGTTTAGCGATGAATGATGACAAGATTCCTGCTGGTAAATATGCAGTGAGTACGTCTAATCGTAATTTTGAAGGCCGTCAAGGTCCAGGATCTCGTACGTTATTAGCGAGTCCATTAGTCGCTGCAGCGGCTGCTATTACGGGTGTGGTAACTGACCCAAGAGAATTTTTATAAGATCGAATAAATACAAAGCATTATGGCTTACGATAGTTTTAATATATTAAAAAGTTCTGCTGTACCTCTTCCGATTGAGAATGTGGATACAGACCAAATTATTCCTGCTCGTTTCTTAAAAGCAACAGAGCGTAAAGGATTTGGTGATAATCTATTTAGAGATTGGCGTTATGATAAGAATGATGCGCCTAAGGCTGATTTCGTTTTAAATAACCCGACGTATTCTGGTCAGATTTTAGTGGGAGGAAAGAACTTCGGTTCAGGTTCTTCTCGCGAGCACGCAGCTTGGGCTATCTATGATTATGGATTCCGTTGTGTCGTTTCTTCTTTCTTTGCGGATATTTTCCGTGGGAATGCGATTAACGTGGGTGTACTACCAGTGCAGGTGAGTCCTGAATTCTTACACGAGATTTTTACGGCTATCGAAGTAGATCCGAAAGCGGAATTAGTGGTAAATCTTCCAGATCAAACGATCACGATTGTGGCAACCGGTGCTTCTGAGAAATTTGCGATTAACGGTTACAAGAAGAATAATTTATTGAATGGTTTCGATGACATCGATTATTTACAAGCGATGAAATCAGAAATTAGTGCTTTTGCTGAAAACCGCTAGTCTTTTGAAACGCCACATAGAAATAATGGACACGACCCTTCGCGATGGGGAACAAACCAGCGGAGTATCGTTTTCAGCCTCAGAAAAATTAACTATAGCTCAATTACTTTTGACTGAATTAAAGGTCGATCGTATTGAGATTGCATCTGCGCGTGTATCTGAAGGTGAATTTCAGGCGGTGAAGAAGATTACATCTTGGGCTGAGACAAATGGTTTCTTAGATAAAGTAGAAGTTTTAACCTTTGTGGATGGAGGAACCTCTGTTCAATGGATGTTAGATGCAGGGGCTAAGGTGATGAACTTATTAACCAAAGGCTCTTTAAATCACCTACAACATCAGTTAAAGAAGAGCCCTGAGCAGCATTTCAGAGAAATTGGCGAAACGATTTCCTTGGCAAAATCAAAAGGATTATCGGTTAATGTTTATCTAGAAGATTGGAGTAATGGGATGCGCAATAGTGCGAATTATGTATTTCAATACTTAGATTTCTTGCAAACGCAGCCGGTTGATCGGGTTCTTTTACCAGATACTTTGGGGATATTAACTCCCTATGAAGTTGCGGATTTTATCAAGCAGTTGATTGCTCGTTATCCTGTTACTCATTTCGACTTCCACGCCCATAATGACTATGATTTAGGTACAGCTAACGCCTTAGAGGCAGTTCGTTGTGGCGTGCATGGTCTACACTTAACGGTGAATGGTATGGGGGAGAGAGCAGGAAATGCCCCTCTAGCCAGTGTTATTGCCGTATTGAATGACTACCAGACGGACGTTAAGACCTCGGTTTGCGAAAAGTCACTTTATCGAGTAAGTAAGTTAGTGGAGACTTTTTCAGGTTTCCGGATTCCTGTGAACAAGCCCGTGGTGGGAGAGAATGTGTTTACGCAGACGGCTGGTATTCATGCGGATGGAGATAAAAAGAATAATCTTTACCATAATGATTTAATGCCGGAGCGTTTTGGCAGAGAGCGTAAATATGCTTTAGGTAAAACGTCTGGAAAGGCAAACATTGAGAATAATCTAGCAGCACTTGGTATTCAATTGTCTGATCAAGATTTAAAGATAGTGACTCAGCGTATCATTGAATTAGGTGATCGCAAAGAGGTAGTGACTCAAAACGACCTTCCTTACATCATTTCCGATGTGTTGGATAGCAATGCAATTGAAGAGCGTGTTCAGGTGTTGAATTACGTCCTAACTCACTCGAAGGATTTACGTCCTTCAGTTACGCTTAAGATTTCGATTGATGGCGATGTTTTTGAGGAACATGCGCAAGGGGATGGTCAATATGATGCTTTTATGAAGGCATTAAGTATCATCTTTGAGAAGCATGGTAAAATTCTACCAGTATTGAAGGATTATGCGGTGCGTATTCCACCGGGTGGTGATTCAGATGCGCTTTGTGAGACGATTATTACGTGGTCTAATGCCGGTAAAGAGTTAATTACAAGAGGTTTAGATTCTGACCAAACCGTGTCAGCGATTAAAGCCACCCAAAAAATGTTGAATTTGATATAATAATATAATAATGGCGAAGAAGCATATTTTAATTGTTCCAGGTGATGGAATCGGTCAAGAAGTAACCGAAGTAGGTAAAAAAGTATTAGAGAAAATCGCGGCTAAATTTGGCCATGATTTTACGTATGATGAAGCACTAATTGGTCACGTGGCGATCGAAGCAACGGGAGATCCATTACCAGCGGAGACATTAGAAAAAATGAAGGCATCTGATGCTGTATTGTTTGGCGCAGTAGGTCATCCGAAATACGATAACGATCCTTCAGCTAAAGTTCGTCCTGAGCAAGGTTTATTGAAAATGCGTAAGGAATTAGGGCTTTATGCGAATCTTCGCCCGATTAAATTGTTTGATGAATTATTAAGTGCTTCTAGCATTAAGCCTGAAATTCTAAAAGGAGCTGATATTTTGTTCTTCCGTGAATTGACTGGGGATATTTATTTTGGCGAAAAAGGCCGTAAGAATAATGGAGATACTGCCTACGACGTGGCGGAATATAGCCGTTACGAAGTGGAGCGTATTGGTCGTAAAGCTTTTGAAGCTGCACGTACACGTAAGAGGCATTTAGTTTCAGTAGATAAGGCGAACGTATTAGAATCATCGCGTTTATGGCGTGAAGAAATCCAAAAGTTAGCCTTAGAATACCCTGATGTAACCGTAGAATACCAGTTTGTAGATGCAACGGCGATGTTGTTAATCAAAGATCCAAAGCGTTTTGATGTGGTAGTTACAGCGAATTTATTCGGTGATATCTTAACGGATGAAGCGTCTCAGATTGCCGGATCTATGGGTATGTTAGCGTCTGCTTCTATCGGTGATGGAACAGGTGTTTATGAGCCAATTCACGGTTCTGCACACGATATTACAGGAAAAGGATTAGCGAATCCAATGGCCTCTGTTTTATCTGCAGCACTATTATTAGATATTTCTTTTGGCATGAAAGCTGAATCAGAGGTAGTTATCAATGCAGTTGATCAAGTATTGAAGAAAGGTTTCCGTACAGGTGATATTGCGGATGCAACAACAGATAAATCGATGATTTTAGG
>JBJOIV010000071.1:0-9258 GCA_046046955.1 Bacteroidota bacterium
ATGGTGGTGAGGCTTTCGGCATCCGTGATTCCTAGGGCATAGGCTATGATTACACCAGATAAAAAGGAGATGATGACACCTAGAAATAGGGATAAAACTCCGATGGGGCCTGTTTTCTTAATGATGGCAAAGCTGGCGCCCATCGCGGTCGAGACGATGGCGAAGTCACGGAAAACGGGGCCGCCCATTTGGTCAAAACCGGAGAAGCCGGGAATGTCGGCAATGCCTTTTTTGCCCAGGGTTTCAAGGCCGGCAAAGTAGGCTAAAACCAAACCCATGAAGATGGAGATGGCGGAGCCGGGGATTTTGCCGCGGGTGAGGGTTTTGGAGATGCCTTCGGAGAAATACATGATGATTCCGGTAACGAGGAAGGCGAAGACTAGGCCGTTTTTGTCGAGAAAGGTGATGATGTATTCCATTAGTCTTTGGGCGCTAGTTTAGATAATAAGGGCATCAAGGCGAGGCAGGCGATAACGGGAATGATGCCTGCCAAAAGGGCGAGTAGGCCGTTAGAAAAGGCGACGCGGACGTTTTGGACGGAGGACATAGCCACGATGATGGGAATGTACATTTTAGACCAAAACGTAATTCCTTCGCCCATTTCGAGGTGGAAGAGGCCGCGTTTTTCGAGTTCATTTTGAGATAAAATCAGGAAAAGCATCGCAAATCCTACGCCACCTACATTGGCTTGGATTCCCAAAAGGCGACCGAGGGTTTCCCCTAGGATTTGGCCTGAAACGAAACAGGCAGCTAATAAGGCAACTCCGCGTAAAAGCATATTAGTTTTTGATTAGGTTAACGACGTCTTTTTTCGTGACTTTTCCCATCGCGTTGCGAGGTAATTCTGGCAAACGGTGGTAGGCCCGTGGGGTTTTATAGGCTGGCATTTGCTCGCGCATCCAGGCATTTAAGGCTTTCGTGTCGAAATCATCTTGGCAGACAATGGCGGCGCTTACGAGCTCGCCCCATTCGTCATTTTCGACACCTACGACGCAGCAATCATCGATTCCTGGGTAGGTCCGGAGAACTTCTTCGATTTCCAAAGCAGAAATTTTATAGCCTCCTGACTTAATAATGTCGACGGAGTTTCGGCCCAAAATCCGGTATCCACCCAGCTCGTCCATCGTCGCGATGTCCCCTGTTTTGAAGAAACCATCCTTCGTGAAAGACTCCGAAGTGGATTCTGGTTTTTGCCAGTATTCAGAGAAGACGTTAGCGCCTTTGACCTGAATCTCCCCTATTTCCGAGCCCGGAATGACCTTATCTTGCTCATCCGCTAAACGCACTTGAACACCCGGAAGTGGATATCCCACATGCCCAGGCACACGAGGACCATCGTAAGGATTGCTGAGTGCCATCCCGATTTCGGTCATCCCATAACGCTCCAAAAGACTGTGCTCGCTGATCGTCTTCCAGCGCTCCATCACGGAAACGGGAAGCGCGGCAGAACCGGAAATCATGAGTCTGAATTTGGACATAATGCGGGTCATCTCTTTTTGGTCTACCTCTGCCAAAGACTCCCAATACGTAATCAATTTATAATAGATCGTAGGCACGGCCATAAACACATTCAACTTGCCTTCTTTGAAAATATCGAACAAGGCTTCCGCCGAAAAACTAGGCAAAAACTGGCAGGTCGCCCCCGACCAAAGCGAGCAAGAAACGATATTAATCACCCCGTGAATGTGGTGCAGGGGCAAAATACAGATCGAATAATCTGCAGAAGTCCAACGCCAAGCATCGATCAACGTCGAAATTTGGGCATTCAAATTCGCGTGGGTGGAGACCACCCCTTTGGGCAAATTCGTCGTGCCTGAAGTATAAAGCATCATGGCGCGGCGGGAAGCGGGGAAAACAGGAAGTGGACGGTCGCCGGTAGTCAGTGGACAGTCGTCAGTGGTCAGTAAACGGAGGTTGAGTTCCGTGCACAAAGGCTTCAAAAGTTCCTCGAATTCTGGGGAAATGACCACAATACTCGAGCCAGAATTCTCAATCGTATAGCGCAAAGAGGGCAAAGGATAGGTTAAGCAAAGCGGAACGGCCACGCCTCCAGCACGCCAAATTCCCCACTGCACCCGCACATAATCAAATCCAGGGTTAACCATATAGGCAACGCGGGCTTCATTTAAGTCATTTTTGCCGTCTAAAAGTGTACAGGCAAAGGCCCTAGAGGCATCTAATAACTGGCTATATTTATAGTGAACGCCATCTGAAATAATGGCTGTTTTTTCCAGGTACTTTTCGGCCTGGGCAAAAATCGAGATCATAGGTTGATAATAGGTTTTAGTAAATATAGGGAAAAATGGGAAAAGAGTGGAGAGTAGAGATTATAGAGTAGAGAGTATAGATAAAATTCCCTCCGGACTCATTTACCATTCACCACTTACCATTCACCATCCTTCTCTCTACTCTCCTATCTCTACTCTATTAAAGCGTAATATAATGAATCTCCCCCTTCAAATCCTTCAGCAACTTCTTCGTCCTTTCCGGTCTAGCGTCGGTGATGAAGACTTGGCCAAAGTGTTCTTCTGCCATCATTTGGACCAAACGCTGGATGCGGCGATCGTCGAGTTTGTCGAAAATGTCGTCGAGGAGCAAGAGTGGTTTTCGGGGTTTCGCGGCGACTAGGGAGTCGAATTGGGCTAGTTTGAGAGCGACAACGAAGGATTTTTGTTGGCCTTGGGAGCCAAATTTACGCAAAGAGTAGCCATTGATTTTCAACTCAAATTCATCTCGATGAATTCCGATGGATGTCCGCTGCGCGGACAAATCCAGCGGTTCCGCGGCGCGCAGCGCCGCGTCAAAGCTCCCAGCTTCAAAAGTAGTTTCGAGCTGAATATCGACGTCCTCCCGGTCGTCGGAAAGTTTGGCATAATGAAATTTAAAACTAGGCAAAAAGACCTCTAAAAATTCCCGACGGGATTTTGCGAGGGATTCTCCCAGTTCAACTAAAGGAGCATGGTAACTGTCCAAATGCAGGCGGTCGACCTGGCCGCGTTCTGCGAATTGCTTCAACAGCACATTGCGTTGCTGAACGATTCGGTTATAGCGAAGTAATTGATCTAAGAAATTGCGGTCTAACTGGGACATCATCCCGTCAAAGAAACGGCGGCGCTCTTCACTGCCTTCCCGAACTAAGTCCGTGTCATGGGGATCCATCAAAACGACGGGGAAGTGGCCAATGTGGTCTGCTAGGCGGGGATAAGGTTTGTCGTCGCGGAGAAATTGCTTTTTTGCCCCCTTCTGAAAAACACAAGTAATCTGCGTTTCCCGGTCCTGAGCATCCACAAAATCTCCTTGAACTCGAAAGAAATCCTGGGTATGTTTCACACAAAGCTGATCCGAAATGCCGCGCGAACTTTTCGTCATGGACAGAAAGTGAATCGCATCTAGCAAGTTCGTCTTCCCAATCCCATTCTCCCCCACGATACAATTAATCTCCGAAATAAAGCTAAATCTAGCCTCCTCATAAGATTTAAACTGATTCACCTGAAGAGATTTGAGATGCATGGATGTAGGAATGCGATTAAAAGCGTGTAAAAATAAAGATTTTGTACTAATTTTGCAGGGATTAGCCCCGGAATTAAACCGGTTTACCGCTTTAAAAATATTCTATCAAGAAGATGGCAAAGAAAAACGCAGACGCGCCCAAGTATTCTAAAGAAACTTACAAGTATTGGTACGAATCCATGCAATTACAACGCAAATTCGAAGAGAAATGCGGTCAGTTGTACGGAATGCAAAAAATAAAAGGCTTTTGTCACTTATATATTGGACAAGAGGCTTGTTCTTCTGGTTCCAGATCAGCGCTAATTGAAGGCGATAAATACATCACCGCTTACCGTGACCACGGTATCCCATTAGCATTAGGAACCTCACCTAACGCGATTATGGCGGAATTATACGGTAAAATTACCGGAGCTTCGAAAGGAAAAGGTGGCTCGATGCACATCTTCGACAAAGAAGTAGGTTTCGTAGGAGGCCATGGTATCGTAGGGGCCCAAATCCCGATGGGAGCAGGCCTTGCCTTCGCAGAGAAATACAAGAAAACGGGTAACGTTTCTATCACGTATTTTGGTGATGGTGCCACTCGTCAAGGTGCTTTACACGAGGCATTTAACATGGCGATGACGTGGAAATTACCTGCGATTTTCGTAGTAGAAAACAACGGTTACGCGATGGGTACTTCCGTAGCTCGTACGTCTAACGTGACTGAATTATACAAAATTGGTGAAGCATACGATATGCCTTCAGAGCCAGTAGACGCGATGGATGTGGAAGCGGTTCACGAGGCAGTTTCTCGTGCAGCAGCTCGTGCTCGTGCAGGTGAAGGTCCTACTTTCTTAGAATTCAGAACGTATCGTTACAGAGGTCACTCAATGTCCGATCCTCAAAAATACCGTTCAAAAGAAGAGGTAGAGGCATACAAAGACCGTGATCCAATCGAGCAAGTAAAAGCAACGATTTTAGAGCACAACATCTTAACTCAAGCAGAATTAGACGAGATCGACGCAAAAATCAAGGTTCAAGTTCAAGAATCGGTTGAATTCGCAGAAACATCTCCATTCCCAGATAAATCAGAGGCCTACAAAGATGTGTATGTCGAAGAGAATTATCCTTTTATCGAGGAATAGTAGCCGAGTAGCAGCTTCGTCACTGCGTGACTTAGTCATCGCTTCGCGATTTAGTCGCCTGCGGCTTAGTCGTCACTACGTGACTTAGTCGACTTCGTCTTAGTCATCGCTTAGCGATTTAGTCGCTGCTTCGCAGCTAATTCAATAACATAAAAGCTCATTCGCAAGTAGGATGGGCTTTTTTGTTGAATATCAGTAAGTAGATAATATGAAAGTGGGAGATGGATTGAAGGTAAAATAGGAATACCTTTGAAAAAATAACCACTATGAATTTTATCTTAAGTATCGCAGCAGGACTACTCTCGTCCTATTTGTTTTTAGTCTTCTTTCTACTCAATAAGAAACCTAAAATTCTCATTTCGAGCCAGATCAGCCGAATCCAATTTAATGGAGAACAAAATTACTTATTCAAGTTCGTCAACTTAACGAACTCTGAAATTTTTGATGTACATATTGAACTCACTTTCTATAAACCCGTGGGGACGTTCAACGGTAGTAACTTACAAGGCCGAGATATTAAGCTAAAAGACAATTTTATCGCCTATGTCCCTCGCGAAAGAGATACAGATCAATTTTCTTTACACGCAGTTCGTATTAGAACAATTGAACCTTTAGAAGAAACCTGGTTAGATGAATCGTCCTTTATTCGATTAACCATCATTGCAAAACATGCCTTATCAGGATTCAACAAGGTTTTTGTACAAGATTACCCTAGTAAAGATCGAATTAGTTCAGGTAAATTTTTATCTGGAAATAGTGTGGAATTAAAAGTTTAGAAGTTTAAATCAATTGATAAATTAATGAGTACCTTTAACGAAGGTTTAATAGTATTTAAAACCCATCTCATGAAAAAAGACATCATTTTAGGCTAGGCCTACCGGAATTTTTAATGAACGAGCTTGTGGAAACACAGGCTTTTTTTATGTCGCTACGCGACAGTCGTCCTTCGGACTTAGTGAAGACTTTGTCTTAGTCGTCCTTCGGACTTAGTCGCCTGCGGCTAAGTCGCTGCTTCGCAGCTTAGTCATCGCTTCGCGATTTAGTCGCCTACGGCTTAGTCGTCACTTCGTGACTTTGTCAATTCAGCCGATATCCACTTTTATCTAGAATTCGAATAAATCCCTTAATCATTCTAGAAATTTCGGTCAAGTCTTTTCTCATTTGAATAGAATCTTCGTAAGTCAAATAATTCAAATGATGAGCTATATAAATCATCGACTTTACTTCACTACAAGAGCCTAAAGAGATAAATAAAAATCTTCGAAAGTCAGCATCTGATCCTCTTTCAAATCCCTCTGCAATGTTATTTGAAATAGAAATAGCCGCTCGCTGTATCTGGTTTTTAAACCCAAAATCTACATTTGCTTGAAGTAACTTATAAATCCGAACAGCGATAAGCTGTGATTTTTTCCAAGCTTCTATCTCTTCAAAGTGGTTAATTTTCATTTTTTATCAAGATTACCTGTTTTTTATTTAACATTGTAACAGCAAATTGATAATCGACTAAACCGAAGGACGACTAAGCCACGAAGTGGCGACTAAATCGCGGAGCGATGACTAAGTGACGAAGTCACGACTAAGTCCGAAGGACGACTAAGCCACGAAGTGGCGACTACTATGACTCTTAACTGCGACCTTGGCGAAGGAATCGGAAACGATGCCGAACTCATGCCCTTCATCGATGAGGCAAACATTGCCTGTGGATTTCATGCGGGTGATGCTTTTACTATGCGCGAAACGGTGGCTTTGTGTATTCGAAATGGGGTAAAAATAGGGGCACATCCCTCCTACTTGGATCGAGAGAATTTTGGGAGAAAAGAGATTGAAATGAGCCCAGAAGAGATTTATTTGCTGGTGAAAAAGCAGATCGAAATTCTAAATCAAATTGTAAAAACCGCAGGAGGGCATTTAAATCACGTAAAACCACATGGGGCGCTTTACAACACTTCAGCTAAAAATCTAGAAGTGGCCAAAGCCATTGCGAAAGCGGTGAAGGATGTCGAACCGGGGCTCATTTTGTTTGGCCTGAAAAACAGTCAATCCATCGAAGCAGGAAAAGCGGAAGGCTTAATAACTGCTGAAGAGGCTTTCGCAGATCGCAGATATGAAAGCGACGGATCTTTAACTCCAAGGAGTCAGCCAGGAGCTTGCTTTACTAAAATTCAGGATGTCCTAGATCAGGTAGAAAAAATAAAGGCCGACACCTGGTGTATCCACGGTGACGGCCCTCATGCGTTAGCTTTCGCTAAGGCTTTAAATACTTTTAAAACTCCACAATAAATCCAATTGTCGGCGTAACCTGTGCCCGGTCATTCAATAATTGGGTCGGAATGGCGTTCGCACCATTTTTCATAATAGGCAAACCATCTGTGGTGGCGAAGCCTGAATTATCCTCTACCCGCTTAAATGTATAAGTCGGAACGCCTGGATTCACGGCGATGTACCAGTTCGTCACATCTAGGAAAAGATCGATCGTCGTTTTCTTCAAATTGTATTTCTTATCGATACGCACGTCACTCGAATGGAAATTAGGTAGGCGTTGCGAGTTCAAACGAGAATAATCGAAGGTACCTTGACCTAAGGTTAGGTAAGTCGCTTTGGAAGTTGTCTCATCATAGGGCGAATAAGGGGCGCCTCCTTGGTAACGGAAACGGAGTCCAAGTTCCCAATTGCGTGGGAATTTGTAGCCCCACGTGATACTCAATAGGTGTTGATTATCCCAGCTGGAGGCGATCAGCTTATCATCAAATCCGCTGTACATACTGCGGTAGAAGGTGTAGGATAGGATGCCAAAGAATTTGTCGGTTAGTTTCTTTTGGGCGAAAAATTCCAAACCATAAGCGCGACCTTTACCGCTTGTGGTTACATCCTCATTTCCGAGAATGTTAAAATCTCCTCCTAGGTTCGCTAAAGAGATTCCATTGCGATTCGAGATAGGCACGTTTGCATATTCCTTTATAAAACCTTCCAAGGTGAATCGCAATGATTCATCCTGTAAGTATTCTAGGCCAGCCACATAGTGATCACTTTGTTGGTATTTCGCGTCTTGATTCATTAGCACAGGTGCGGGAGGAGCGGCAAAAGAGCTGCTACCGAGGCTGCTGGTGTACCATGTATTAAATGGAGGCCTCGTAGCATAACCTAAAATCGTGTAAGGTGCTAGCTTGAAGTAACGACCCACCGAAGCATTAGCTGTTAGTTTATCCGATAGCACATAACTCAAAGACACGCGAGGTGAAAGCGTTTCTAAAGGGTCCATACCCGTGTCCGTAAAGCTGTTCATGTCAGTGCGAAGGCCGGCACTTAGACCTAATTTGGAGTCCAAAAACGTCTTCGATACCTGTGCAAAAGCTCCGTATTTCCACATCGAATTAAACGGACTCGTGTAAGCAAAAGTGGTAACCGGATTAGCCAAACGAACCGCCGGACTAGGTGATGCATTGTACAATACCTGATAGGTACTGTTCGCATATTCCACGAACTGAGTGGATAGACCGTAATTTATCTTCCAGCCATTCGTGTTTTTATTCACATCAAGACGCAACTTATTTTCTGTTTCACGCGAGGAATAATCGAAGTTTAATTGCGCTGGATCCTTTTTTAAATTGTCCTCATAACGCAGGAAATTATTGTCAAACACGTTTCTAGAAAGCGCGATATTCACATAGCCATTATCCACTAATTTCTTCAACGATAACCCGAGCGTATAATTCCACTGATTAATCAGCGGATTCGAATTATAGATGTATAATTTCTCCGGCGTGGCTTTTTTAAGTGTCCCAAAAGAGAAGTCATCAATCGCCCCCAATCCCATCATCGAAAGGGTTGTAGTCGAGTTGATTTGCTTCGTGATTTTAAACTGCGCATCCCAGAAATTAGGGCGAATTGGAATGTCTAATGCCTGGAAGAGGAATTGCAAATAGGAGCGGCGAACCGAAGCTAGGAAAGTCGTTTTGCCCGATTTAGAAAGAGGGCCTTCGGTTGTTAAAGCGAACTCCGTGGCACTTAAACGGGCATTACCCTGGAATTTATTGGGGTTTCCGGTGCGTTGCTTAAACTGGAAAACGGAACTCAAGGCATTATCGTAACGCGCATCGAAAGCTGAGGAACTCAACTTAACGTCTTCAATAAAGGACACATTCAAAATGCCTTGCGGGCCTCCGCTGGATCCTTGGGTTTGGAAGTGGTTTAAAACTGGAATTTCAATACCGTCTAGGTAGTAGACGTTTTCGTTCGGGCCTCCGCCGCGGATGATGATGTCATTTCTGAAGCCGCCGCCTTGTGGGCCGCCGCCTACGCCGGGTAGGGTTTGGATCACTTTGCTGACGTCGAAATTTCCACCTGGATTGCTTTTAATTTCTTCCGCCGTCAAACGTTGAACGCTGAGCGGGGATTCTAAGGTTGCGGCTTTAGCGGTGCGGCGGTTTTGGGTCACCACAACCTCGGTTAATTGCTGGTTCGATGGGACTAATTCGATATTCAAGTAATTCTCGTTTCCCGCGTTGATGATCACGTTGAAGGTGGTAAACTTCTCATAACCGACCGCAGAGAACGAAATGTTGTATGTTTTTAGGGCCAAACCGGTTAATCGGAATGCTCCTTTTTCGTCAGCATTCACTCCTTT
>JBJOIV010000072.1:0-9257 GCA_046046955.1 Bacteroidota bacterium
TATTGAATTCATTTTAAAGTCGATTACTTATTAAAATCCCTTCATTATATGTTGATGCCAAAAATTGCAAAATTGAGATCAAGTCAATTAGTGTTAATATTATTTGTTTTAAATTTTACTGGAATCTCGCAAGATATTCGGGTGAAATCGGTCAATAAAAATGTATTGAATTTTGATTCTAGTTCGGATGCATTGATGACTGAATTAGGAATTAAAGATCGTTTTCACGTGTCACGTTATCAAGAATATGCGGATTTTACTGGCGATGGTAAGAAGGACTTTTTCATCAATTATGCGGGTAATCCAGAGAAAGCTGCTTTAAGTGCTGTCTTCGTACAAAAGACAATCAATGGTAAGATGCAGTGGGTAGAAGATGTAAATTACCGAGTGAAACAAAATTCCGATTTTGGTTTTGTGACAGGCCTTTCTGCTGATTTCAATGGGGATGGTAAGCGGGATATTTATCAGTTCACCCAAAATTACCATGGTAAGGATGGTAATCAACCTCCCAATTATATTGGAGGAAAAAATAATTATCCAGATAATTACCTCATCAATACGGGTACTGGATTTACTTATTTGAAAGGGGATGATTATTTTCAAGGGGATTACCTTAATCAAAAAGAGCCTATTATTTTGGATGTAGATCGTGATGGAATCCCTAATGTGATTTTTGGGAATGACGGACAATTTGGAAATGATGTAAATCCAAGAAAACCAGGGGTGCACGATTTATTCTATTCATATGAGTTAGATGCCAATAATCAATGGAAAAGGGAGTTTCTGTATCCAAATGCCAATCCCATTAATTTTTGTTGCGATCGATTGACTGCATATCCATTTAATGGGCAAGTCTTAAATGGAAATGATTATTTTTTTCTATTGCATTATAACCAAGTTTGGGATAAGACAAGTAATTCCATTATCCCTTTCACATCTTGGAACTTGCCCGAAAATCAGTACGTTATTCAACAATATCAAATCCGTAAAAATGATTTGACTCGGAAGTTTGATACCAATGGAGCGCAAGATTTTGGTAATTTACAGCGCGAATATCCTTATTCTATCGTCAATGACTGGGGTACTCATTTTGTTGATTTGGATAAGGATGGAACAGTGGAGTTAGTTACGTTAGAATGGGGAAATAATAAATCATCAGATAACCGTCCTAACAAAATTGGTGTTTATAATCTCAAAGGAGATGATATATCTGCTCAATGGTTTGATAATCGATTGAATTATGATAATACAAATTCGCATGCAAATGGGATTCATTTAGTGGATGTTAATAACGATGGCTTAATTGATATCGTTCCTCAAAATGGTTGGTATGAGAAGAAAAATGATCAATGGGGTTATTTTATTTTCATCAATAATGGGAAAAAAATGGTCAAGCGTTCTGTAGTTTTTCCTACTAATGATCAATCGAGTGAGTTTTTTGACCAAGGAGGTTACTGGAAAGGATTTAAAATTCCAATAGATTTTAATGAAGATGGAATTTATGAAATTATGCAAATCCGTATGGATAAGAATATCGATATCGTTGAACTAAACCTGTCGGATGTAGATAAAGATGGAATTTTAGATGATCTTGATAATTGCCCAAAATCCTATAATCCAGATCAATCTGATAATGATAAAGATGGCATTGGAGATTTGTGCGATGTAGTCAATTCGCAAGTTGTGAATCCGATTAAAATTAAAAGTACAGATACTGTCGATATCTATGCCATTAAGAATCCCTTTGGTGTTGAAAACGAAAATTTTCGAATGGTGGACGGGCTCGAGGAGTTTCATCCTCCATTCGATAGGGGTACTATTCCAATGGATTTTAATCAGGATGGGAAAATGGATATTATTCACTCAAGTACATTCATCAGTGGAATTACTACGCCCATCGCAATGGGGCACATGTCAGTACCTATTTATTTCAAGAACAAAGGGAATTTAAGTTTTGAAGTTTACCGTAATCCGAATTACTTAGATTATTCGATATTTCATGCGATTCAAAACTACGAGCTCGTTGATGTCAATAAGGATGGAAAGCTGGAAATATTTCCTGGTGGAGAGCATTACCATGGAGAAAATCCGGGTCCTGAAAATTACAAGAATTTGCAATTTTGGCTTGATAAAAATAATAATCATCGCGTAGGTTTCGATTACAGTAAATCCGAGTTTAAGTTGAACAGGTATTACTCATTTAAAGATCAAACCTATCTAATTGATGAAGTGAATAAGATTGATATTGCTGCCGAAAGGGCAAAAGACCCGAGTAACATTTTTGATTCTATTCAATCGATTGGTACAGGGGATATAGATAAAGATGGCGATGTTGATTTAGTTCAGATGGCGCAATCCACGAATGGGCGTTATTTTTCAGTTATGTTGAATGATGGAAAGGGAAATTTTACCTTGACGAAATCGGCTACTGATATCACCTTTCCTGAGGGACGTTTAATTTTGGAAGATCTAAATCTTGATGGTAAGATGGAGCTTTTAGGTGTTGGGAAAAAAGGGGAATCTAAGCAATTTTATTTATACCAATTTGAGAATGTTGGCGGAGGTAGTTTTGATTTTAAGAATCCCAAACAAATCGATTTGCTTTACGATGCAAAAGACCCTATTAATCCAGGGAATCAAAGCTTGCGCTCTTTCAAGAAGCAAGATTTGGATGGAGATGGCAATCCAGAATTGATTTGTTACATGACTAATCAGTACTCAGGATTAGGTAGTTTGGATATGCAACCAGCGAAATTAGCATTGATTGAGCCACATAACCAAGTAGTTATTTATACTAATACTCAAGGTGTGTTAAGTAATACTACAGCTAAATTTATTCCTGATCAGAAAAATTTCGGTAAATGGTTTACCAATGAAAGTGGCATGTATTTTATCGATTTGGATCTAGATGGCAATCTGGATTTGGTACCTTATGTAAATACATTGGAACCTAAATATCTATGGAATAATAGTGCTGATTTTCAGTATTTTGCTTTCAATTCAACGACCAAAAAGTTTGAATATAAATCAAAGCCAAACTATGCAAGTTTGTTCACAACTGCAGATAAAAACTATGGGCCTTTGGCAAATAATTTAGGTCGACATGCTTATGATTATGTAGATTTGGACGGCGATGGAACTTTAGAAGTTGTTCAACCATCAATCAAATTAGACCTTGATCCGAATGTTAAAGGCAATGAAAATTATTTATTGATCATTAAAGATAAGTCCTTAGATAAGCGTCCAGATGATGATGGTGACGGAGTTAAAAATGTAAATGATAAGTGCCCGAATTCCATTGCCGGCGCTAAAGTAGATTCGAATGGTTGCGAATTAATATTATCAAATGCATTAACTGATGATAATGTTGGGATTTCGCCAAATCCTTTTGATCATTCCATTAAAATTAAATTTCCTGAGGATTTCGGCCCATTAGTTACAGCTAAAATATATGATTTGAATGGTGTAATTGTTTGGGTAAAGGAATCTGTTCGAGATTCAGAAATAGTAGATTTATCTGGTCTAGCAGCCGGGAATTATGTTTTAAACTTTACTTCAAAATTGAATGGTAAAATGGGTATGATGAAGATAAGCAAATAGAATAAAGCACAAAGCATAAAGTAGGAATCTCCTGCGGAGATGACCCTATGAAATATTTCTGAATGCATAATAAAAGGGGCCGAAGCCCCTAAAAAAAGAGTAGAGATTAGAGAGCAAAGAGTATAGATCTAAATCCCTTATCTCTACTCTCTACTCTATAATCTCTAATCTAAACTAACCCTAAATCCTCCTGAATCACCCCCACCTTCTTCTGCAATTCCGCGTACACGGTAAAGAAGTCAGCCGCTGAAGCTAAAGGAGCGTTAACGGAAACGTAGAACTTGATTTTAGGTTCAGTGCCGGATGGGCGCGCGGATACTTTAGATCCGTCGGCTAAGATTAGTTGAATCACGTTTGACGCCTCGATGCCTAAACCTACTTTGATAGGTGTTGTTTCGCCTGTTAATAAGTCAGTAGAAACTAATCCCTCGTAATCTAAAACACGAACGGGTTTTGAACCTGCCACGGTAGCTGGGACGTTCGAGCGTAAGTTGATCATCATTTGTTTGATCTCTTCGGCGCCTGCTTTTCCTTTTTTCGTAAGAGAAATAAGTCCCTCGTAGTAGAAATTGTTTTCTACGTACATCTCCGCTAAGAAGTCGAATAATGATTTGCCTTGGTCTTTCGCGTATGCCGTTAATTCGGCGATCATGGCACAAGAGGCCACAGCGTCTTTGTCACGTACTGAATCGCCGATTAAATAGCCGTAGGACTCTTCACCACCGCCTAGGAATTTTTCTTTTCCTTCTAATTCGCGGATGACTTGGGCGATGTATTTGAAACCGGTTAGGGTATTATAGCATGGTACGCCTTTTGAAGCGCACATTTTGTCGATTAAGTCGGTCGTCACGATAGTCTTCGCAGCGAACTCGTTGCCCTTTAAATCTGATACTTTTAATAAGTAATACAGGATGAGGCTGGCCATTTGGTTCCCGTTTAAGAGGGCCCATTCGCCGTCTGGGCTTTTTACAGCGGCTCCCACGCGGTCTGCGTCAGGGTCTGTCGCGATGACAAGGTCAGCGTCGATGGCTTTGGCCTTGTTTAATGCCAAAGTCAAGGCTTCCTTCTCCTCCGGATTCGGGTAAATCACCGTTGGGAAATTACCATTCGGTTCCGCTTGCTCTTCCACCACCGTTAAGGCCTCGAAACCTAGCAATTGCAAGGCTTGAGGAACTAAAGTAATTCCGGTTCCGTGGATAGGAGAGAAGACGATTTTGAGGTCTTTTTGGCGTTTAATCACCTCCGGTTGACGGCAGTTAACTAAAATGGTTTGCAAGTAGGCCTCGTCGATGGAGCCATCTAATAGATGCAATAAAGCGTCGTTTCCTTCAAATTTGATATCAGCGATGCTCGTAATCGCATTCACCTCTTTTACGATGTTTTTATCGTGGGGTGCTACGACCTGTGATCCATCTGACCAATAGGCCTTGTACCCGTTGTATTCCTTCGGATTGTGCGATGCGGTGATCACTAATCCTGCTTGGCAACCTAGGTGGCGAACCGTGAAGGATAATTGTGGTGTAGGGCGTAAGGCTGGGAATAAAAAGACTTCGATGCCGTTCGCAGTGAAAATGTCTGCCGCAATGCGGGTGAACTCAGGCGAGTTGTTGCGTGAATCGTGCGCGATGGCTACTTTGATTTTTTGGCCTGGTAATGACGCATTTAAATAGTTCGCAAAGCCCTGTGTGGCAGCACCTACTGTATATTTGTTCATGCGATTCGAGCCTACACCCATCTCACCGCGCATACCGCCTGTACCGAATTCCAGCGATTTGTAGAATGAATCAGTCAAAGTAGTTTGATCTCCTTTTGCGATTAATTCCTGCATCGTCGCCTTCGTCGCAGCGTCGTAGGGGCCAGAAAGCCATTGGTCAATGTTTTGTTGTGTGGTCGAATCTAAGGTCATATTACACGGAAATTGTGCCGGTAAACACGTGTTTTGCCGGGCCTATTAAGAAAATATTAGTAAATCCAGAGATGGCATCGCCGTCGAAATTCACGGCTAATTCCCCTCCTAGGGTTTTGATTTTAACGGGTGTTTGTACGTTTTGGAAGGTCTTGGCCACCAAAGCCGCCGCCGTCACGCCCGTACCACACGAATAAGTTTCGTCCTCCACGCCGCGCTCATAGGTGCGTACGAAGAGGGTTTGGTCATCTAATTTTTCCACAAAATTAGCGTTCGTCCCATTGATGGGTTGGTATGCTTCGGAATAGCGAATCGCTGAACCGGTGTTTTTGACATCATAAAACTGCACCTGCTTCGTAAAACGCACGAAATGCGGGGAACCGGTATTCGTAAAATAATCGTCATTGTGTTGCTCGATACCTTTCACATCCATCATCTGCAGTGAGATGGTTTCTGGATTAATATAAGCGAAATGTGGTCCATCTACCGCAATAAAATGGGCTTTCTCCGTCACAATTCCTAAATCCGCCGCAAAGCGAACTAAACAACGGCCCCCATTTCCACACATCGTCCCCTCTGTTCCATCTGAATTATAATACACCATACGGAAATCATAGCCCTCTGCTTCTTGCAACAGCATAAAACCGTCAGCCCCTATCCCAAAACGGCGGTGGCAAAGTAACGCAATCGCCTCCTGATTTAGATTAAAGGTCTTTGCGCGATCATCGACCACGACAAAATCATTTCCAGTTCCTTGGTATTTGTAAAAATGCATAAGGCAATTTAAGAATTTTGGCTCAAATATCGCTCCTTAATTATCCTAAGGTGGTGTTTTTCGTGTCCGGCAATCATCCAGGCTAATGCTCTTGCACTAATCGCCTTCCCATTTGCTTGACCCATTTGGTTCCATTGCTTCGTTGAAAGCGAACGTAATAGTAGGGTTGTAGCTTCTCTTGTTGCCTTGTATTGTGCGACTATGTCCTCTTTAGCCTGCATTTCATATTCGGAGGCTGCTTGGTATTCATTTTCATCAAACCCAGGCAGAGCTGTTTTTTCGGCTCTTGATATGGCCAAAACTCGATAAGAAAATATCCTTTCCGAATCGACCATATGCCCTAGCAAGCCTTTCAAGCTCCACTTTCCTGCTGCATAGGCTTTATCTGCAAAGCTGTTTTCTGCTTTTTCAAAGATTTCAATCAGTTCGTCGTACTGATTTTTCAGCACATCAAATAAATTTTCATCTTCTCCAAAACTCAGATATTCAGCGAAATACGGCGCATTCGGGTATTCATAGCTAGCAGGTATGTGCATATTTTCTTATTTTTTTACCCAAAGGTATTGTTTCAAAGCATAATTTCCCTAATTTTGTGCCACCAATTACAAGACGGTCCGGTAGTTCAGTTGGTTAGAATACATGCCTGTCACGCATGGGGTCGCGGGTTCGAGTCCCGTCCGGACCGCCAACTAAGGAAAAAGCTTCAAAGAATTTTGAGGCTTTTTTGTTTTAAATCAGGTAAGGTTAATTTCAGATATAATCTCTTGAAAATCATCTTTGATAAACTCCCAGTATTTTCCTTTTAGACAAATTGGATTTAGGTCGTTATCTGCAAAGTCAAAATTGATTAAATTTTTAAGTAGGACATCTTTGTCATGAGAATAAGGATACCGTCTTTCATGTAATACAATCATTTGGGGGATACTGTAGTTTGATAGTAATTCGTGCAAATCCCAGAAGTCTTTTTTTCTCCCACCTCGTTGAATCACATCCATTTTCATCGCAATAATTTCTTCAATCGAAGCCAACCGAATAGAGTCAATTTCAATAGGAGGCTGGATAAATGGGTCCGTGTAGAAAACATCCAATTTGATGGTATGGTTTTTATTTTCCCCAAGAAAGTAGGCTTTTCCCAAAGCTGGTGGCATGGAAGAAGTTGCGACGTATTTGAAATTCTGTCTTAAAAAATGATCGATTTGCTCAAAGTCAATTTCGCCGTAGTTAATGTCGCTAAATAGATCTATGTCGATTGATTCTCGGTGACCGATTTGTAAACTTAATGCAGTGCCACCTACTAGGCGAAAGGAATCAAAAATGGGGGTACTCATCACAATCAAAAGGCTATTTTTTAACAACTCATTTATCGTGTTGTAGTATAGCGTTTTCATTTGGTTGCTTTGAATAGAGGGTGTATGGTGCTCCTTTTATTTGTTTTAAGGCCTCGGTTATAATAGCAGCACCATAAAATTGCTTGATCTCTTCTATTTCAAGCTCATTTCCTCGTTCAAATATGCGTCGAATTACCGCATTTTTTTGTTTATTCCAATCGATTTGACTGATATCTGTATCCCAAAATACTGATTTTCTGATGTTATCTACATTAGGAGTAGCAGGCTTACTCTTTTTCTTCTCCTCTTGGATTTCGAAGTAGGTTTGAAGTAATGCCAAAGTTCCCTCTTCTAAGTCGAGTTTTTGTTCGATTTTTAGGGCAAGAGCGGTATTTAAACTTCTTTTACCTTTAGTGATGGTATTAAGTGTTTGCGGATGTTCCCCGATCGAAAGGGCAAAAGGACGTTGAGAGATGCCTCTTTTTTTTAATTCCCGCTCTAAAATTATACCGGGATGTATGCCTTTGAATTTTGTAATGAAGGAGTTCATAGAGCAAATGTAAACAAAATTGTTTACACATAACATTCCTCAAATAATTTTATATCACCAAAAATCCCATCTCCCGTATTTCGTCCGCGATTTCTCCTTCCCAGAAGTTATCGAAATCACCTAGGCCAGCTTTTGAAAATGAAGCCTGGAATTCAGCAAAGGTTCCTGTTTTTTCAGTTCCAAGGGAAAGTGCTGGCAATGTATTCATGAGCCAGGATCCTAGTTTTTCTGGCACCTCTAATTCCACTTCTTCTCTGCCTAAACTAAATAATAAGGCTTTTTTTACCTTGCTAGGTATAGGTCCTAACCATAAAATTTTAGCTGAGGCCTTAGGGAAAGTATCTTCTTTTTGGGTTAGAATACGGGCAATGTAATTTTTCGGGATCTGTGTCCGCGGAATTTTGAAATCAAACCATTCCTGCAACGGCATATCTAAACCGATGCCATGCATGTAATTGAATAAGGATTTCTTCAGCCCTTCACTGAATTGTGCATGATTCGTTCCAGTGGGATCCGCATGTTCTAAATCGTTGTTCGCAAAGCGTCCCGGTTCCGGATTTAAAATCTGTATCTGGTAGGCGTCTGGATTTAAACCTACTGGACTATGAGCAGTCAATGCAAATTGATGCCAAAAACCCGAATGCATCACTCCATTTTCTACCAACTGCCTCACCACTTCCAGTGAATCCACCGTCTCTTGCGCGGTTTGGGTAGGGAATCCATACATTAAATAGGCGTGGACTAAAATGCCTGCTTGCGTAAAATGGTCTGCTACTTGGGCCACTTGCGCCACCGTCACACCTTTGTCAATTAATTCCAAAAGTCGATCCGAAGCCACTTCTAAACCACCCGAAACGGCGATGCAGCCGGAGCGAACGAGAAGCTGACATAGGTCTTTGGTAAAACTCTTCTCAAAACGGATATTCGTCCACCAAACCACCGTCAAACCTCGACGAATAATCTCAATGGCGACATCTCGCATCAAAGCGGGCGGTGCAGCTTCATCCACAAAATGGAAACCATTATTCCCGGTTTGCGCAATCATCGCTTCGATGCGATCCACCAGCATGGGTGCGGTGGTTGCTTCGTAGTCTTTAA
>JBJOIV010000073.1:0-9189 GCA_046046955.1 Bacteroidota bacterium
AAACATAGGTAAACTGATTAAACGTGCTGTAAGAACCAGACGCCAAGGCGTCAGGCGTAAAGAAGTCTAGTTTTCCGCCCTCTGGATACAAAATATAGTGGGGCTTAGAACACAAGTAGGCTAAGTGCAAGGGTAAAGAATCAGCGGCATAGATATAATCCGCTGATTGAATTAAATCGATTAATTCTTCGAAATTGGTATAGTCTATTCCGAAGCGAACAACGCGTCCTGGAATTTGCGCCAAAACACTAAAAGGAATTTCTCTTTTCTTTAATCGAGCATCTGGAAAGATTAAAATATTTTCTTTCTCACCACCGAGGTCACGAGACGGTAATCCATACGCCTCATAAACAAGAGACCCCGTTTCGAAAAGTGCTTGAAAAGAATGGCCAGTGCAGAAATTTAATAAACTTAATCGGGCACTTTGCTCCACGAAGTCATTAGAGCCAGGATTCAAGCATATATATTCCTTGATTTTCGACAATTGACGAAACGTGTCCACCCCTAAAAATTCCTTGTTCGTAAATAGATTTAATTGTGAACCTTTGATCCCGAAATCCACAAAGTCGATTGAACGCGCCGGAATACACCCACGAGATAATAACGCATCATACAAAGGTTTCAAATGCAAGGACGCAACGATCTGGTCCGATGAGGGCAGGGCTTGCACCGCTATCGCAAAATCTCCGTAAGCGCGCAATAGAAACACCCGACGCATTATTTATCCGTATAAAGGTAGAGGCAAAGGAAAATGGCAGCGAAAATACCCGCGATAACACCAACCAAACCTAAGAAAAGATAGGACTTGCGGTCATCCATCAAAGGGTATTTAGGCACGTCTAATAATTGAATCACCGGCGTCTGAGAAACCAGCGCGATGCGGCTCATCTCTAGGTTCTTCGTCACTTCCGCATAGATGCTGAAGACAATCGACTTGTCGCGTGAGCTCACTTCCGCAGGAACAGACATGGATTTAAAGGCCACATTTGGATCCAAGATCTGGAAGGAGGCCGTATTATAAGATTTGGCATTCAACACCCGCAATAAAGAGTCCCCACGAGCCTGTAAACGTTTCACGTTTGCTGCTGCATTACTCGTTTTTACATTTACATAATAGGACGTCGTCTCTTTTAATAAGCGCTCCGCAAAATTCTTCGAGAAAACTTGGTTCTGGGAAACTGTTACGATTTTAAAGATCGTCCCTTTTTTGTTCAAGCGATCCACCGAAACCATCCTTTTCGCGATTTGATCGTACATCACATAAAGAACAGAATCCTGATAGACGGAGTGTGCCGGCGCAACCACTGAGGCCGAAGCAGGGATAGCAAATGAAACCGGAGTTGATAACTTCTCCCCCATTCCCGAAAATTGCAAATACAAATCCGCTAAAGTTTTTCCAGAATTACCCGAAATAGGGGTTAACAGTACTTTTTCGATGATCACACGGGACTTGATGATGTCCAAGATATTGTCTCCGCTGAAAACACTTGAACCTCCGCCACTTAAGCTCCCCAGATCTAATCCCACTTGCGAAGCGATACCAGCTAGACCTCCACCAGCAGCGGATTTCTCTTCCAATATAAAGGTGGTCGAAGCTGCGTAAGCAGGCTTTTGCATTGCGCGGTAGATCAACGGCAAGGCAAGACCCACAACAGCGCACAAAGAGATCAATATAATCTGAGAGCGCAAGTAGCCAATGAATCGTTTAACCGATTCAATGACATCCCCTAGAACGATGGTCTTTTTATCTGCCATTATTTTACCGTGTTAATTAATGCGATGATTAAACCACCTAAAGACGCTAAACCCGTACCCATGGCGATATACTCTGGTGTGGAGATCGGGCGTTTATCTTTACGAGCAGGCACATATACCTCAGCACCTGGTTCTAAGCTAGGATAGAAGCGGAAGAATAGGAAGCGTTTCGTCGTTTTGATTTCACCGTTAGGACGCACCATATAGGCATAACGACGTGAGGCGTTAGGTGCAAACCAACCTGATTCTGAGATCAAGCGGCGGAAACCTAAACCGCTGTGGTAGGCCACTTGGCGAGGCACATTCACTGCCCCAAAAGTCTGCACTGTCTGCGTTAGCTTAGGCACTTTGATCACATCGCCCTCCTCTAAAATAATATCATATAAAGAACCGGGCTTCTCCATCGCTTCTGCAAGGCGAATACCTACTGGCTTTTGGTCCACTAACAATCCATTTACATTCGAAGCAATTTTCGCCGTATCCGATGGGGCAAAAGAATTGTTAGAACTACGCTTCGATTGATTCGAGATCGTATTAATCTTCGACGAAAACAAAGCCTCATCCGTCGCCGTCTGATTCGCACGCGTCTTACGTAATAAGATCGCACCCGTCGCATAGCCTATTTGTTTCAAGCCACCAGCACGCGCAATAATATCTGAAAGTCGCTCTTTATTACCTGCTAAGGTATAATTACCCGGATAAAGCACCTCTCCTTCGACAGAAACGCTAATTTGCGTGCGATAGGTAGGTGATTTACGTACTGAAACAATGTCAAAAGGCTGCAAAACAAAGTTTAAATCCTCCGCCTTAGCGCTCCCTAAATCAATCGTTTGAATTATAGAATAAGCTGTCGTATCTGAAGTCGAATTAGAAGAAAGCCGACGCGAAACCTCAATGCGAGAACGAGACGCCCCCTCTTTAAATCCATCCGCTAACAGGATTAAATCCTGCACACGCATATTATCTGCAAAAGCAAAAGTCGCCGGACGATTCACCTCCCCATTTATGGTCACCGAATAGTTCTCCCGCAAGGCCGTCAGCGAATAAATGTGAATCTTATCTTCTCGTTGCAAGCGAATCTCCGTTTTCCCAGCCAGCACATCCTTCACATTAAAATGTAACATCGCAGGAGTCAAATCCGGATTCAAACGACTTAATAGCGCACGATCTGTGGAAGCATTTTCTTTTACGCGCACCGCCAGCAATAAGTCCTTCAAGTTCGAAAACTCATTCAAGCCGTATTCCCCTGGATAATAAACCGCGCCATCGATTGTGGTACGATTTGTATAGGTATTGGCCAAAGCATCCACCACCAAGGTATCCCCCGAATGCAAATTAAACGCCGCAAGCGCCTCGGCTTTCACGGATTGAATTTCAAAACCAGTCGCCCCCATTCGCTTCACACGAACGCGCTCCTTAAATGCTCCATCCGCAAAACCTCCGGCATAGCGCAAGATATCCGCAGCACTCTCCCCCTTCTTCAAGTCAAACAAAGCATTCTTCTTCGCTGCACCCGATACGGCCACACGAGACTCGTAGGTCCCCACGCGAATCACATCATCGTCTTGCAAGAGTCTATTCTTCGATAAATCACCCTTTAATAGGAAGTCGTATAAATCTAAAATCGTAATCGTTTTGCCATTACGTACTAATTCAATCTTGCGGAAAGAGCCTAAGTCAGATGGCCCTCCAGAGGCATACAAGGCATTCATCAAGGTAGAAAGAGAGGAAACAGAATAATTACCCGGCTTCTTCACTTCGCCCACCAAGGTAACTCGAATAGAGCGTAATTGCCCTAAGGAAACCATCACTTTCGTGCTTCCACCCGCAATGGTGGTATAGATTTTAGCCGCTGATTCACGGATACGTACTTGCGCCTCCTCGATCGTTAAACCACTCACTTTAATAGGTCCTAGGTTAGGGAAACGAATATAACCTTCTGTACTCACCTTTAGTTTTTTAGTGCTTTCACTCAACCCATAAATGTCTACGATTAACTCATCCCCCACGCCTATCACGTAATTACGCGGAGTAGAAATAGTCAAATTTGGTTCAAAGCTTAGGTTCTGGTTTTCGAAAATTTCTGCACCAAATACACGAAGACCAGATGGGGCTTCAGAAGGCGCAATAATTTCAATTTGCTTGCGTGGAACTGTAATTTCATCCCTTGTTTTCGTCTTGAAAGCATTCTGGGAAACACCAGTCAAAGGATCTAGTGAAGCAATACGACGATTTAAGAGGATGATTTGATCTGCAGGAACACCCTTCTCTTTCAATACTTGGGAAATTTCATCGGATGTTTTCCCTTGTAATTGATACCGCACCATGAGTTGCGCTATTTGCTGATCACTAAAATTATTAACGTCTGTGGGAATTTCCTGGGCAAAAACTGGAATCGCTAGGATTAGTAGTATAAGTATGCGTAATGCCTTCATCTCTATGTTAATTTAGTTCAAGTCAATAGACAAAAAACCAGTTTATAAAATTACAATTTTATTTAATAAGATGATTGATAATTTATTAACCGGAAAATTTGACCGATAAATAAATTTTTGCCCCCTCATCTCCTTTATTTGTCCACATTCAAATGAATTTAATAGACAAATTTATATATTGTATCATGATAATGTCCAACCTACATTTAGCTTATATTTACCCTGGCGCTGGGAGCCTTATTTTTCAAGCTCTACTATCTGGTCTTTTAACCATTGTCGTGTTTTACAAACGTGTTATCTTGTTTGTTAAAAACTTGTTAAGAAAGAAGTAAAAATGAATGGCATTTCACCTGAAAATTTTTCCTTTAAAGATTATTCAGCCCGTGTATTTGAAAAAGAGAGCCTCTATTACAGAGCTATCTTACCAGAATATCAAGCGTAGTACGACCACCTAATGACCTCTGGTCTTTATGTGGAATTAGTACAATCAGAATTGCTAAACACGCATCAAGAAGTTCAAATAGCAACTGAACATCAAGCATACAAAATCCTTTTCCCACAACAAATCGATTTTCTAAGTCTCCCATTTGAATGGTGCTATTCTCAATGGAGAAAGGTCATTTTGGCCTATCTTGATATTAATCTCATCGCCTTAAAGTATGGGATGATACTGAAAGACGCCACCCCGTATAATTTTTGCTTAAAGGGAGGGAAAGCGATACTTTTTGATACTAGCTCTTTTGCATTTTTTAAGGAACCTAATTACTGGATTGCTTACAGGCAGTTCTGTGAGGAAATGTTCGGCCCTTTAGCCTTAATGCATTACCGCGGAATGCGCTGGGGACGATTGACGCTTGCAAGTCACCAAGGTTTGCCTTTGGATTTTATCAGCCAAAATTTGCCCTTAAAATCTCGCCTCAACTTAAACTGTCTTTTGCATTTACATTTACATGCAAAGTCCTACCATCAGGCTGGTTTGCAAAAAGACCATTCGAAAGGCTTTACACAGGAGAAATTAATTGAAATCTTCTCGCTGATTAAAGGAACCGTGCAAAAATGGGATACCTATCAACAATACCCTAATTATTGGTCTGAATACTATGATATAGACATAGAAACGGAGGAGTATTTAATCGACAAACAAGAAACAATCAAAGCTTATTTACAATCCTGTGGCGTACAATCCATATTGGATTTAGGCGCAAATACGGGAAAATTTTCAGAGCTAGCTTGTGACTATGCTAGCCGCGTTATCGCCTTAGAATTTGATAAAAATTGTGTCGATCAAATTGAAAAAAGGATCGAAGAAACGGGGAACATAAAACTATATACTTTATTAGGAGATTTGTCCCAAACAAGCCCGGACTTTGGTTTATTAGGAAAAGAACATTCCTCGATATTTATACGGGCTAAATCAGACCTAGTGCTTGTTTTAGCGTTAGTACATCATTTGGCATTAACGAAAATGATCCCATTTGAATTGATAGCGGATCTTGTTTATGAGTTTTCAAAACGCTATGTTTTACTTGAGTTCATCGAAAAAACGGATCGTAAAGTACATCAATTATTACAAAATAATCCACGCTATTATCCGAGCAAAGAGGAATTCGAAGTAATTATTCAGCGAAAATTCAATCTAATACAACAAAAGACCTTAGACAAGTCTGTGCGAACATTATACCTGTTAGAGAAATGTGGTTAAAATCAATCATTTCTTTCCGAACATCGGTACTGTTAAGCTTGGTATTTCTACCTTATATATTCTTATTACCCCCTACTTATCTTGAAATTCTTCCCTACCTGGTTTTATTATTCAGTTTAGGCGTTTTTGAAGTTGTTTATCAAAAAACGAGAACTTGGCTACTAAATCGCTTGGATTTAGACGTCTGCATCCTTGTTTTACCTAGCATAATCTTACTACTCTATTATCAACCGATTATTCAAATTTGGAGTAAGTTTAATACCTTTTTCATAAATCTTCCCACCATCCGCGCCCGGTATTACTTGCCCTTTACTTTGCTTATTATCGTAGTCTTGAGCTACTTAGTACTTAATAAAAGAAAAAATAGGGCGTATGTGATAAACGTATTTTTATGCATTTTGTGCACAAGCCTATTAATAAGCGCAATTATCCCGCACAAAACCCCTAATGTGACGATACATCATAACTTTCGCTCGATTAAAAGGTCATTTACGAAACCCGTCATTTTGATTATTTTAGACGAATATGCTTCTCCTGATGAATTAGCTCACTATACAAAAGACGGGAAAAACTTACAATTCAGTCATCAATTGCAAGCAGGTGGATGGATGGTTTCTACTTCATCAAAAAGTAAGCATAAAGCAACCGTAAATAGCCTTGCCTCCTTATTCAATTATAATATAAATTTAACCGACGCAAACTTAGACGCGACAACTTCTATAAGTTTGTTAAGAAAATCCACCTTATTTACTGATTTAGAAAAAAAGGGAGTTACTTGTTATAATTGGGGAATCTTTGATGTAGGAAAAACGCAGGCATTTTCTAAAATCTATTATTATGAAAATGAGGCCAAACAAATCAGTTTTATTAAACATCTTTTCTCAAAATCGATGTTAAGTCTTTTCTACCTCCTCACTCCGGACGCTAAACAATCCATACACAACCGTTCAATCGTGGAGCAGAGCGCTGCAAAAATAACTAGTTTAACCCAGCCGCAAGCGTTTATTTATGTGCACCTATTAATGCCGCATGCTCCGTTAAGCTATACGGGGGCGAATTCTTTTAAACCCTCCCCTTACGCAAATAAAGTAAGTAACTATCTTGATTATTGGCATTTTACGAATCAAATTATTCTACAGAAACTACTAAACCCACTTATCAAATCTCAAAAATTCAAGATCATCTTAACCGGTGACCATGGCTATCGATTTTACCCATCAAAAATTAATCCCTATCTAACCATGACTGCCTATTATGGATTCCCTAAATGGCAGGTAGATCAAGTGAAGTCCGTTCAAGATCTAGGAAGCTTAATCTTTGCGAGTTATTGAAACAAAAAAGCCCGCCATCCGCGAGCTTCTTCTTTTAAAATTACCTTCGACGAAGTCGAATCCGAATCTCTACTCTATACTCTCTTATCTATAATCTCGAAAGAATTACCCTAGTAATTCTTTCAAATTCACCGTCTTAAAAAACACATAAATCAACGCCAAAAACACCCCCACAAACATAAACCCGATCGTAATCAAACTACGCTTAGGCCCATCCTTCTGAACAGCTACTTGAGCCGGTTCTAGGACCTTAAATACAGGAGTCTCCCGGTGTAACTTTACTTTCGACTCTTCGTATTGTCCACTAATCGTCGTGTACAAGTTATAGGCCATGTCTACCTCATACTGTAATTTCTTCTCGCGATCTTTCGCCACGTTTAAGAACAAGTTCATGTTTTGATCCCGATAAGCACTCAATGTAAACAAAGCTTGATCGTAACGCGCACGAGATTCCGTTAATCGCTTTTCTAAGAAGGCTAGCTCCTGTCTGGCTTTTTGTGTACGGTAATCTGTCACATACTTCGTTAAGTAATGTTGAATCAAGGAAGTAATGTTCGCAGCTGCTACCGCATTCGTTAATTTAGTCGTTAACGAAATTACGCCGGATTTTTTATCAATTTCTAATACAACTGACGCTCTCAGTTTTTTGATTGCCGCCTGTTCTTTCTTGTTCAACTTGATTAAATCAGCAGAAAGCGCTGAGGAAGGAACCTTATCTAATTTAACATCGGAAGTTACATCTTCCTCGGATGGATCTCCTCCCAAATCAAGCGGTGCCGTATCTTGTTTTTCAGATAAGAAGTCCAAAACCGTTTGCCATTTCTTATGCTTCGTACTATAGATTTTCGCCTTCAACACTTCTTGTAAAAGAGGTGCACTTTGCACAATATTCGGATATAAATCAGGACGAATCGCCTCTGCACCGGAAGAGCTCCCACCCAAGTCTACACCCGCTAATCCAGCTAGGGATTTTAAACCTCCCATTCCGCCTGCACCACCAGACTTAGAATCTAATTCTGGCAAAAGTTTCGCATTCGAACTATATTCATTCGGTTGAGTCAGCGAATAAATAGCCCCTAAAGCGGCGAATAATACAGCACAGGTCGCAATTAAGATGCGATAGGATTTTAGCGTTCGGAATATCTCCCCAAAATTGATCGAAATTTCCCCGTTATCTTCTATTTGTTTATTTTCTAAGTTAGACATGGAGATTATTTAGTCAAATTGTTAATCAATGTAGTCAAGGTAAGCGCTACGGAAACCAAAGCGGACGATAGACCTACCGCCTCAGCCGTCGTCAAACCTTTTTTCATGTTCGTAGGGAATTCTGGAACAACAATTTCTGATCCTGGAACCACCTTCGGATTAATGCGGAAGAAAAGAACCCGTCTTCGCTTCGTAGAAATACCGTTAGGCGCTTTTACGTACACATTTTTCTTGTCAGCATAGTCCGTAAACCCACCCGCTCCATCTAAGTAATCCTGAAGTGAATACCCTTCTACGTAAGCGATGGCGATAGGATTTTGGACCCCTCCTGATAATTTCACGGTTTCTAATACGCGTGGAATGACCAAGCGATCGTTCTCCATTAAAAGTAGGTTGTTTTTCGAATTCGGATTTCTAAGAATTTCAGAAAGCTTTACCCCCACCACTGTTGAATCGCGATACAATATAGCTCCATCTAAATAGCCCTCAGGCTTCAATCCACCCGCCTCAAAAATCAAATCAGAAATTTTCTGATCATCTTTTGGAATCGCATATCGACCTGGGAAATTGACCAAGCCTTCAATTGTCACACCTCGTTGGACTTCATAATTAGGTGATCGACGTATGGAAATTATGTCAAAAGGTTTTAATTCAAATTGGCTAGCTTCATTATTAATATTCAAGCTTCCATCAATATCAAACGTCTTCACTTGAATTTTATCCTTTGTCGCATCATCATTTCCATGTGTAATCACGCGGC
>JBJOIV010000074.1:0-9113 GCA_046046955.1 Bacteroidota bacterium
GATTCAAGGCTGCTATGATGGCATGAACGACGACTTAAATACAGCCGTGGCGATTGCACATCTATTTACTTTGTTAAAGAAAATTAATTCGATTTATACAGCTTCCCTGCCATTTGAGTCAGTTTCAGCTGAAACATTTTCGAATTTAAAACGTTCTTATATCAGCCTTTTAGAAGACGTTCTGGGGATTAAAGAAGAGGTGCCAGCAGAAATGAATGGCCTAACCGATGAACTTCTTCAGCTCTACAAGGGTTTCAAGGAAAGTAGACAATACGATAAGGTAGACGAGATTCGTGGCGCCTTTAAGTCTGCTGGATTATTGATTAAAGACATGAAGAACTCCATCGATTGGGGTTACGAAGAATAAAACTATGCTAAGAAATTTAACACCTACCGTTCGAAATTTAATTTTCGCGAATGTCGCTATCTTCTTAGGATCAGCCTTCATTCCGGATGATTTATTCGCCTTGTTCTTTTTCCAATCGAGCAAATTCCACTATTTCCAACTGATCAGCTATATGTTCGTTCATGCGAACTTTATGCATTTGTTGATGAATATGTTTGGGTTGTATATGTTCGGATCTATTCTGGAGCGTATTTGGGGAGGACAGCGCTTCTTGTTTTTCTACCTCTTCTGTGGGGTGGGCGCCGGATTATTACACGAGGCCATTCAATATTTTCACGATTACGCGAGCATTCGCAAGGCGCTTGAATTAGCCCTTTCGAACCCTAATTCTGATTTCTTGATGGACTACTTCAATCGGTTTGACGGGAGCACTTCGATTAACGAAGGGCGTCTAAATGCCTTAGGAGCAATTGAGCATTACAAAGAATATACCACTCAAAACCCGGTCGTGGGAGCCTCTGGTAGCGTTTTTGGAATCTTGATGGCTTATGGCTATTTATTCCCTAATTCAGAGATGTTCGTCTTCCCTATCCCGATTCCGGTAAAAGCGAAATACCTGGTGATGGGCTTTGCCTTCTACGAGTTGTGGGCGGGAAAAGCGGCAGCAGAAGGAGATAATGTGGCTCACTTTGCGCATTTAGGGGGCATGCTTTTCGCGGTGATTTTATTGTTAATTTGGCGTCAAAAACGAGACAGTTTTTATTAAAATGCGCAGCATCCTGACCGATATAAAAAACATCATACAACAGCCTGGCAACGGGTTGATGAAGATTATTGTGGCCAATGGCGCCATCTTCATCGCCTTGATGATCGCCCGAGTGGGATTGTTAATTGCGGGCGAATCGGGTCTTTTTGATGCTTTTTTTGCGCAGGTGTCTCTTCCTTCCTCCCTGGACTTGATCATTCAGCGTCCTTGGAGCTTACTTACCTATTTTTTCTTGCACATCGAGATCTTCCATTTGATCTTTAATATGATGTTCCTGTATTGGTTTGGGACGATTATTCAAGATTTCATTGGGAATAAGCGCCTAGTTCAGCTCTTTTTCTATGGCGGTTTAGCCGGAGCAGCAGCCTTTATTCTAGCGATGAATACGGTTAGTTTTTTCATTGCCAAAGGTCCTAATTTCCTTAATGGAGCCTCTGCCGGCGTATTTGCAGTGGTGGTTGCCGCGGCGACCATTCGCCCGAATTACCAAGTCCACCTACTCTTATTAGGTCAGGTCCGCATCAAATACATCGCCGCCTTTTACGTGTTGTGGTCCTTTATCGAGACCACGGGTTCGAACGCAGGTGGAAACATTGCCCATTTAGGGGGAGCCATTCTTGGTTTCATTTTTGCCAAAAACTTTTTAGCAGCCTCTAAACCTCAAGCCATCTTTGAAATAAAAATCAAAGAATTTGCCCAGGTGGTTAACCAGCAATTCCAAGCTCGAAAAGAACCTGAAACAGTACCCGAGGATGAACTGAATGCCATTCTGGATAAAATATCGCAATCGGGCTACGATAGTTTATCTGACTACGAACAAAAAAGATTATTCAAAGCGAGTCAAAAAAATGACTAAGGCTTAAAAACATTTTTACCTTTGTAAGGTTAATCTTTCACACTCATTAAAAGCGTCTATGCAATTTGAAGCCGGTCCATTACTTAGCAAAATATCCACTCCGGAGGATTTGCGTAAGTTGCCGAAGTCAGACTTACCCCAAGTTTGCGACGAATTGCGTCAATTTATCATTGACAACGTTTCTGTGAATGGAGGCCATTTTGGCGCTTCTTTAGGGGTTACCGAATTAACCGTTGCCCTTCATTACGTTTTCAATACGCCGGACGATCAACTCGTGTGGGACGTAGGTCACCAGGCTTATGGTCACAAAATCTTAACAGGTCGCCGCGAAAATTTTCATACGAATCGATTAATGGGTGGAATTTCGGGTTTCCCGAAACGCTCAGAAAGCACATACGACACTTTTGGCGTAGGTCACTCCTCTACTTCTATCTCTGCGGCGTTAGGGATGGCTGTAGCCTCAGGTTACAAGAAAGAGTCTCACAGACAACACATTGCCGTTATCGGTGATGGATCCATGACTGCGGGAATGGCCTTCGAAGCCATGAACCACGCTGGTGATATCCCGAACAACATGTTGATTATCTTGAACGATAACTGCATGGCGATCGACCCGAACGTAGGTGCTTTAAAAGAATATTTGACAGATATCACGACGTCTCATACCTATAACAAGGTGAAAGATGATGTGTGGAACTTGTTAGGTAAGATGTCCAAATTCGGAAAGACGGCTCAAGAGATCGTTTCGAAGATTGAGAACGGATTGAAAGCGACTTTACTGAAGCAAAGCAATCTGTTCGAATCATTGAATCTGCGCTATTTTGGCCCGATCGACGGACATGACATCGATAACTTAACAACGGTCTTAAACGATCTAAAAGACATCCCTGGCCCTAAGATTTTGCATTGCATTACGACGAAAGGAAAGGGATATTCTTTAGCAGAAAAGGACCAAACCTTATGGCATGCTCCTGGCAAGTTCGATAAGACGACCGGAGAGATTCACAAGAAAACCTACGATGACCCTCAACCACCTAAATACCAGGAGGTTTTTGGCCATACCTTATTAGAATTAGCCGAGAAAAATCCGAAAATCATGGGAATTACCCCAGCGATGCCTTCTGGATCTTCTTTGAATATTATGATGCGGGCGATGCCTGATCGCGCTTTTGACGTGGGAATTGCGGAACAACATGCCGTAACTTTCTCTGCGGGATTAGCAACACAGGGCTTAACCGTATTCTGTAATATTTACTCCTCTTTCATGCAACGCGGTTACGACCAAGTCGTGCACGATGTCTGCTTACAAAAATTACCCGTTATTTTCTGCCTAGACCGCGCTGGTTTAGCCGGAGCTGACGGCCCTACCCACCACGGATTGTTGGATTTAGCCTTCATGCGTTGTGTGCCTAACATGATCGTAGCAGCTCCTCGCAATGAGCAAGAGTTGCGTAACATCATGTATACGGCTTCATTAGATTCTTTCAAATCGCATGAAAAAGCCATCACCATCCGCTACCCACGTGGAGAAGGTGTGATGCCCGCTTGGAGAACTACTTTAGAAGAAATTGAAATCGGCAAGGGGGTTCAATTGATGGAGGGTGATGAAATTGCCATCTTGTCGATTGGTCATATTGGAAACGAAGCCATTGCCGCTTGTGAAAAAGCGCGTGAATTAGGCTTGAAACCAGCCTTATTCGATATGCGTTTCGTTAAACCACTCGACGAAGAGTTATTGCACCGTGTTTTCAAGCAGTTTAAAACGATAATTACCGTGGAAGATGCGGCGATTCAGGGAGGATTTGGTTCTGCCATCGCTGAATTTATGGTCGACCACAGCTATACCGCTAAAATAATTCGACTCGGAATTGCAGACGAAATAGTGGAGCATGGAGAGCAAAAAGAACTCTACGCCCTTTGCGGAATCGACGCAAACGGCATTTTAGCAAAAATCCAAGCGAACACTATCCCAGTTCCTGCGAAAAATAATCCGAAAGCGCTTGTTTCTTAAAGTGTTAATAGCACTTTTCAAAGAAATAATCCCTACCTTTGCACCTTGAATTTCCCAAATTAAGGAATTTCGTTTCATTCAACGAATACATTTTTATGCAAAGCATTCGCAACATTGCCATTATTGCCCACGTTGACCACGGTAAAACGACCCTAGTTGACAAAATCATTCACGCATCCAAGATTTTTAGAGAAAATCAAGAATTTGGAGATTTGATCCTTGATAATAACGACCTAGAGAGAGAAAGAGGGATTACAATTACGTCTAAGAACGTATCTGTTCGTTACAATGGAGTGAAAATCAACATTATCGATACACCTGGTCACGCCGACTTTGGCGGTGAGGTAGAACGTGTTCTACGTATGGCGGATGGCGTTATTTTGTTAGTCGATGCTTTTGAAGGCCCAATGCCTCAAACACGTTTCGTATTATCAAAAGCGATCGCTTTAGGTCTTAAGCCTATCGTTATTGTAAACAAAGTAGATAAAGAAAACTGTCGTCCAGACGAAGTACACGAAAGTGTATTTGACTTGATGTTTAACTTAGAAGCAACAGAAGATCAATTAGACTTCCCTTGTATCTACGGTTCATCGAAGCAAGGATGGATGAGTACTGATTGGAAAAAACCAACAGATAATATCATCCCATTGTTAGATGCGATCATCGAGCACATTCCAGCTTCTAAAGTACAAGAAGGTACTCCACAGATGCAGATTACGTCATTAGACTACTCTTCATTCGTAGGTCGTATCGCGATCGGTCGTTTAGAGCGTGGAACTTTGACAGAAGGAATGCAAATTTCCCTTTGCAAAGCTGATGGAACGACGAAGAAAATGCGTATCAAAGAACTTCAGGTTTTTGAAGGTCTAGGAAAAGTGAAAGTAGAGAAAGTGGAGTGTGGTGAGATTTGTGCCATCACAGGTATCGAAGATTTCGAAATCGGTGACACGGTTGCAGATGCAGAAAATCCAGAGGCTTTAGCTCGTATCGCGATTGATGAGCCTACGATGAACATGTTGTTCACGATTAATAACTCTCCATTCTTTGGTAAAGAAGGTAAATTAGTTACTTCTCGTCACTTACGTGATCGTCTTTTCAAAGAGACAGAGAAAAACTTAGCCTTGAAAGTAGTTACAACGGAAAGTGAAGATAAGTTTTTAGTATTCGGTCGTGGTATTCTTCACTTGTCAGTTTTAATCGAAACGATGCGTCGTGAGGGTTATGAATTACAAGTAGGTCAGCCTCAAGTTATTTTCAAAGAAGGTGAGAATGGCGAGAAATTAGAGCCGATCGAATCCCTCGTAGTAGACGTTCCTGCTGAGGTTGCTGGTAAGGTAATCGAATTAGCGACTCAAGGTAAAGGTGAGTTGTTGATTATGGAACCAAAAGGTGACTTACAACACTTAGAATTCAACATTCCATCTCGTGGTTTGATTGGTTTACGTTCTAAAGTATTAACAGCTACATTCGGAGAGGCAATCATGGCCCACCGTTTCATCGCTTACGAACCATTCAAAGGTGCTATTCCAGGCCGTATCAACGGATCATTGATCTCGATGAACACAGGTCCTGCAATTCCTTACGCGATCGATAAATTACAAGATAGAGGGGTGTTCTTCATCGATCCAGGTGAAGAAGTTTACACAGGGATGGTAGTAGGTGAGCATAATCGCCAAAACGATATCGAAGTAAACCTTCAAGCTGCGAAGCAATTAACGAATATGCGTGCGTCAGGTACGGATTCGAATACCAAGATTGCTCCTAAATTAAACTTCTCACTAGAAGAGTGTATGGAATTTATCCAAAAGGATGAATATTTAGAAATCACTCCTAAGTCTTTACGTATGCGTAAAATTTGGTTAGATCCGAACGAACGTAAGCGTAACGAAAAGAAGCCAAGCTAATATTTTAAAGGCTGCCCTCACCGGCAGCCTTTTTTTTATAGCCTAAGCGCAGGCCACTCCTCGAGAAAATAATATTTCTCCGGCAAATAGGGCTTCAAAACTCCCAACCAATAGGGCGATGGCTTTTTCAAGAAGTACCAAGTAGCGCCGCTCCAACTTTTCAACCAGTTAGAATCGCGGTACTTGATTTCCTTCCCTAAAATCAAATGCTCTTGTCCACGTGCCTCTGTAGGCTCTCGGACATAGGCGAATTTCATACCCTGGTGTCGCCATTGTACATTTCCCCTCTCAGGCCACCTTCGTGTCAGTGTATCCCTTACTCCTGTATTTGCCCACAGGGGACTTAGATGGGATTGAATCCAAGCAGGTTCTAAGCTAAGGGGCAAAGAAGCAATCGAGGAAAAACCACTAGTTTTTACCCACACAGCCTCCCCCTTGTATTGGCTCAGATAAGCACCAGGCCTCACTGGATCTGTAGGAACAAGCACGAGTATCACCCACAGAAAAGCGAGTCCCTTCCATTGCCTAGGTGCCCAAACCACGATTGCGATGCTTGCGAAGTAAAGTATCAACTCCAACCCAGTCAGGTGTAAGAATGGAATCACCGACGTCACCCTCTCCACCCAAGCAAACATTATCCCATGAAGTACCTGAAAACTTCCTGACAACAAAAAAGCCAATGGCTGAAAGGCCCATTCCGGCAAAAAGGCGCCTACGCTGAGTGTAACAAAACCTAGAAGCAGGGCGACAGAAGAGAACAAGATCAAGAGAGGATTCAGAAATAGAAACGAGAGCGGATGTGGTAGCTGATGAAAATAATAGACAATCAGCGGCCAGGTAAACACTTGAGCCGCTAAAGCAACACAGGTCAACTCCCAAATTTTCGTTAAAGGCCAACGCATCCAGCCTCGAAAAGTAATCAGCTTCACCCAACGCTGCTGAAATGCAATCAATCCCCAAACCGCCAAATATGACAGCTGAAACCCCGGATCAAACAACGAAGCAGGATGAATAAAAAGTAGGACAAAGGCACTAAAAGCTAAGGTATTCAGGCTCTCTTGCCGTCTGAGAAATGTTTTCGCAAACAAAATCACCGAAAACATCCAAGCAGACCTCAACACCGGCAAAGAAAACCCACTAATCCCAGCATAACACCAAAGCAAAGCCAGCATCAGCCCGAAAAACGCCCATGGCCCAGCCGGCCTTAATTTCAACAAAAAGCCGAATACTAGACTCAAACCCAGATATAATAAGCCCACGTGCAAGCCGGAAACCGATAAAATATGGATCGCCCCTAACGCGGAATAGGTAGACAAAGTCTCAAAATCAATCTTCGTCTTCACCCCTAACAACATCGCCTCCGCGACATCCCGATCACGTCCAGGCTCAAAAGCCCGCTCTAAAATCTTTACAAAAAAAGCCCGTGCATTTTCAAAAAAAGGAATGCTCTCCTCCCCTTTCTCTACCAATCGAATTCGATCTGCCGAAATATAGGCAGTTCCACCTATCCCCTTCGCGGCGTAATAGTCGCGCCAATCTTTCTCAAAAGGAAAAAGAGGGGCTGCAAAGGGTTTGATCGATTGCTTTACCACATAGAGATTCCCCACCCGCGGTCTTCCTATCTGCTTGGATAGATAGAGACGAAACAGGTCGGGTCGGACTACCCAAGATCCGCCAGAACGAGTACCTAAGCAACGCGCTAACACGGACCAAGTTTTGGGTTTGGACTCGACTGCACCTTCGACTCTAAACACAAATCCATCCGTAGGAAGTGGCTGAATAAAGGGTTTTACATAGGACGTCCAAGCCATCGCGAATACGATCAGCAGGGCAGAAATTCCGATGCTTCGCAAAAGTCGAGAAGGAAAAAATAAGCAGGGCAAGGCAAACAAGGGCCAATAAATACCTCCAGAAAGAAGAATTCCGATCATCCAACCTAGCAGAATTCGGACAAAAGGGAAACGAGAAAAATAGGAAATCATCGATTAGGCGGAAAGGCCTAAAGGTAGAATTTTTTAGCAGCGATTAAGGCTTCCACCTCATCAGGAACTAGATATTTAATCGACTGTCCTTGTTGAATACAAGAACGAATATAGGTGGCTGAAATATGTAAAACTGGCGCCTCAATGCGCTGAACGTTCTTATGCTCCCATAAATCAGACGCTGGCTCCTCTCCCCGTGGGTACACGTAGAGGCCATAATAATCAAGTAGTTGGTTGTAGTTTTTCCAGCTCTTGAACTGTTCCAGGTTATCGCCGCCCAGGATTAACTTGAACTCCGTGGTGGGGTGACGTTCGGCTAAATGTACGAGCGTATCAATCGTATAGGAAGGACGCGGCAATTTAAATTCGATATCCGAGGATTTGAAAGCGTAATTATCTGAAATGGCACGTTCTACTAGATCGAGGCGATCAAATTCGTGCAATAAAGATTTACTCTTCTTGTGGGGGTTTTGAGGAGAAACGACGAACCAAATTTGGTCTACCTCTGTCTGATTTAAAACAGCCTGCGCAATAATCAAGTGACCCTGGTGAATCGGATTAAATGAACCAAAAAACAGGCCTACCTTCATGATTGCTTCAATTTATCAAACAATGCTTGAGCCTCGTCTACCGCCACCTCTAATTGATCATTCACTAGAATGACATCAAATTGCTCTTGGAAAGACCACTCGAATTTCATTTTGAAAATACGCTTTGATAGAGCCTCCTCGTCTTCCGTACCTCTTGAACGCAAGCGTTGCTCAAGCATTTCGAGGGTAGGCACTTTGACAAAAACTGCCAAAGCACGATCTCCATAATATTTCTTCAAAGCTAGACCACCGCGCACATCGACATCAAAAATCACGTGTTTTCCTGTCGCCCAAATGCGTTCGATCTCAGACTTCAAAGTTCCATAATAGGCTCCTGCGTATACTTCCTCCCACTCTACAAATTCATCGTTCGCGATTTTGGCGCGAAAATCATCTGGCGTTAAAAAGTAGTAATCTTTCCCGTGTTCCTCATGGCGCCCCCGCTTATCACGCGTGCAGGCAGAGATAGAAAAGCCTAAATCAGCATTGCGCGCTAATAATTCTTTAACGATGGTTGTTTTCCCAGAGCCTGACGGGGCTGAAAATATGATAAGTTTACCTTCCAAAAATTCTGATGATTAAATGAACCAACAAAATAAGGGAATTAAGAGCAATATAAGGAGGATAATAGATGATATTTTTGACCGAATACTTTCCA
>JBJOIV010000075.1:0-9081 GCA_046046955.1 Bacteroidota bacterium
GTTCGAGGTATACCCGAGGCGTTCGCCTTCGAAACGAAGAATTTTGGCAAAAATCGAGTGAAACGTACCCATCCAAATGTTCTTCGCCGCATTCCCTATCACCGTCTCGATACGATGGCGCATCTCGCCCGCCGCCTTGTTCGTAAAGGTCAACAGTAAGATCGCAAATGGATCCACTCCGGTCTCAATCAAATGTGCCGTACGATACGTCAGCACACGGGTCTTTCCAGATCCGGCGCCGGCGATGATCATCAAAGGACCATCAATATGTTCGACTGCTTTTCGTTGAGGCTCGTTCAGGCCAGCTAGGTAATCCATCTGTTTTGGGCTAATCAATAAGGGCTGTAAAAATACGAAATTAAGCCCGGATTTGCCCTATGAAATTAGACTTTATAGTATCTTTTTCGGGAGTCGAAGTAGGCCAAAATCCCAGCCCATATAACGACATAAATCAGCGCTCCCGCCAGTGAGGCATTGATTTTATCCGCAAAAAGCGGTTCAATTCCTTGCGAATAAATCCAAGAAGTTAGGCCATCCTCTCCTATTTTGATCATTCCCAAAACCCTGGGGATAATCCCCGAGAAGAAAAACACTAACATCGGGTTCATCCCAAAGATCAAAACCGGCTTCCAATAATGATCAGAACGAATCGTCGCCTGCAAAACAGCGAGCAACAAAAGATCCCAACCCGCCGCCACCAACACATAAGAACTCGTCCAAAGAGCCTTGTTAATCGGAAAATACCAACCCCAAACCGTCCCCGCCACAAGTGCTATTGCACCAACAGCAAACAATACGGAAGCCTTCGGACTAATTCCCTCCGGACTCTCTCCCTTCGGACTCCCTCCCTCCGGACTATTGTTCAAATACCTCCCCGCAAACAATCCCGCTAAACCCGTCGCCACTGCTGGCAACGTACTGAGAATTCCTTCCGGATCCCACGTCTTCGAGCTCGCCCACAAATGTCCTTCCAGCACATAATTATCTAACCAAGCCGCTAAATTCTTGTTCACCTCTAAGTTCGCCGCACCGATACCCGGCACATCAACGAAATGCATCAAGGCCCAATAGCCTACTAGACTAGCGATAAATACAACGACCTGAATTCGCAAAGAGGCATAAAAATGCAATAATCCTACAAGCAAATACACCACCGCAATCCGCTGAAGCACTCCCGGAATTCGGACGTGTTCGAAATCTGTTAAGCCAGAAAAGCAGAGGCCTATCATGAGCACAAAAGCACTCACGGCCACCCAAAACTGCCTCCTAAGCGAATAATCCCCTAGAAAAGCCGCTGTGGCCAAGGCCATCGCGAGCAAGCGAACGATGAAGGTAAAGTCGCCGGCGTGGATTTTGGAGAAAAAACTTAGCGACAATCCCAGCAAAAATATCCGCAAAGCGCGTTTGAAAATCTTCCATAATTGATCTTCAGATGGCTTCGAAAGAACCGTCGAAATCCCCACGATGAAGAGAAAGGACGGAAAAACGAGATCCGTCAAAGTATAGCCATGCCACTCCGCATGCTCTAAAGGCGCATAAATGTGCCCCCAATCCCCCGGATTATTCACGATCGTCATCAAAATGACCGTGAGTCCGCGGAAAATGTCAATCGATAAAAGTCGTTTGTTCTCCATATTAATGATGTCCCGCATTTTTTTCGCCCGCCGGAATGGCCAAAGTCAATTTATTCTCCTTCGTAGGCAGTGGACAAGTCGCAAAAGGCGTGAAAGCACACGGCGGATTATAGGCCTTATTGAAATCGAGCGTCACGGTTCCGTCCGCATTAAATCCTTTAGTGTCCAAAAAACGGCCTCCGCCATAAGTGGAAGTTTTATTCGTTGCATCGCCAAAAACCACAAAGAAATCCTCCTTCGTCTCTCCCGGCCCTGCCTCTAGGCGATAGGTTTTGCCGTCTACCACAAACTCCAATAAACCGGGAGAATCCTCCTGATACGAGCGACCCGTAATGTCAATGATGGTGACTTTTTTGCCGGCAGTGGGAATGAATTTGGCCTTGATTTTCCACTTCGGATCCGCTGGAAAATGTTCGATTCCGTGGAATGCTTTGAGGTATTCTCCCTCTAAATCCCGTAAACGAATGGCAAATTTATCGCCGCGTTGAATGATGAACCAGCGAAGCGATTGATGCGAAATGACGGTAGGCTTAGGCCCTGAATAAGGAAAGATGACCTGCCCATTATAAAGCACTTGATTATTTTGAAGGATGACCTTGCCTAAAGACGCCTCCGCGTGTGGAAAAACAAAGTCATTCGATTCAGCGCCACCGATACTATTTTCACCTTCTTTTAGCCAAAACAAGCCAGCCAGATTCAACCAGCCATTTTCCGACTTGAGGCTGGCCTCTCTTTTGGCATAAAAATCAGCATAATCCTCCTGAGACTTCGCAGAGAATACGCTAAGGAGCAATAAAAAAATTAAGGTCTTTTTCATACAAGATATTTGCCTAAAAATACTAAATTACCTTAGAAATATACCCTATGATTCCTCAAATCTACGAATTAGGCGATAGCGCACTCACGATCGAATTCGGCAACGAAATCAGTGAGGAATTGCACGAGGAGGTCATTAAGCGCTTTTATCAGTTGCAATCCGAGCCACTTCCTGGGACTTTGGACTTAATTCCAGCCTATGCTAGCCTGACCATCGTCTTCGATTTAGGTTATGTGGCAAGTCGTTTTCAGGGCTTATCTGGAATGAAGACGCTGATCGAAGAAAAATTAGCCCAGCCATTCACTTCGCCGGCCATGGAAGGACGCCTCCACGAAATCCCCTGCGACTATTCGGGGCCAGATTTAGCGGCCGTGGCCTCCGCTTGTGGACTAACCGAAAAAGAGGTCATCGCCATTCACAGCGAAAAAATATACACCGTTTTCTTCCTCGGCTTCCTTCCCGGATTCGCCTACATGGGCACCACAGACGAACGAATTACCGTGTCTCGTAAAGATAACCCCGCCAGCATTCAAGCCGGAGACATCGGCCTAGCCGGCAACCAAACCGGCATTTACCCGAGCGCTTCTCCCGGGGGCTGGCAAATTATCGGTCGCACCGCCCAAATGATATCGGGCGGTACGCGTGCCGCCCAGATTCCCCATTTCAAAGCGGGAGATCGTGTCCGTTTTATCCCCGTAAATGCATGAAACTGATCAAGAAAGGATTATTGGATTCTTGGCAATGCCTACCTATCTACGGCCTGCAACACGAGGGCATTCCGCCTGGAGGAGCCATGGACACCTTTTCTTTGCAATTAGCGAACGCTCTCGTGGGAAACGATGTCTACGATAAAGCACTGGAAATGCATTTCCCGGCTGGCGTTTTTCAATTCGAAAAGAGCACCTTGATCGCCATTTGTGGCGCAGACTTCTCGGCCTGCATCGATAACGTAGAAGTTCCCATGAACCAGCCCATCAAAGTTCCACCGGGAGCGATTATCAGCTGTAAAAAACCGGTTTCAGGAAAATGCGTTTACATGGCCGCAAAGGAATTAAAAGACGAGAAAGTCGCTCGCGTAAAAATTATGCCGTGGTCCATGGGCCCCGAAGATGCCCCTAGTCAAGATCCGATTCGCATACTGTGCGGAAGAGAGTGGGATCACCTAAAAGCCTGTTCGCAACAACAAATCTTAAGCAAGGATTTTGCCATTTCCGCGACGTCGAATCGCATGGGTTATCAGCTTTTTCAGGAACCAATGAAAACGGTTTCCCAGGCGACGATGTTATCTAGTGCCGTGACCGCTGGTAGCATTCAACTCCTCCCCTCGGGGCAATTGGTCGTCTTGATGGCGGCACACCAAACCACCGGAGGATATCCTCGGATAGGTCACGTCATCTCTGCGGATTTGCCACGACTGGCGCAAATGGGGCCAGGAGATCGTGTTCGCTTTACATTAACCGACGCGGTAACGGCTGAATACGAGTGGATTCTACAACAAAATTATTTGCAACAAGTTCGGAATGTGTGTGCGTTGAAATTAGACCAGCATCGAATCGATCACCGCTAGTTCGTCGCGAAGACGCGCGGCTAATGGGAAATCGAGATCGCGCGCGGCTTTCTCCATCTCTTTTCGGATGGTTTCGGATTGCTTTTTCAGCTCTGCCGGTTTCATGTACGCTAATAATGGATCTGCCGCGACAGGCGCTTGATCTGGATGAATCGTATAATTCTTCGTGGGTTTCGCCATTCGATCCGCGATGGAGGTTTGCTCCATGATTTCGTCGTGCGAACGCCAAATCGTTTTAGGGGTAATTCCGTGCTTCTCGTTATAGGCCATTTGGATGGCGCGGCGGCGATTCGTTTCAGAGATCGCGAGTTCCATCGAACCCGTGATCTTATCTCCATACATCAACACCTTGCCATTTTCGTTACGAGCCGCACGTCCGATCGTCTGAATCAGCGAGCGTATATCACGCAAGAAACCTTCTTTGTCCGCATCCATAATGGCGACTAAAGAAACCTCCGGTAAGTCCAAACCTTCTCTTAATAAGTTCACGCCCACTAATACATCGATGACGCCTAAGCGTAGGTTGCGGAGGATTTCGACACGTTCCAAGGTCTTCACTTCGGAGTGGATGTACTGGCATTTGATACCTACGCGGTCGAGGTATTTCGAAAGTTCTTCCGCCATCCGCTTCGTCAGCGTCGTAATTAAGACACGCTCGTTTTTCTTGATGCGATCGTAGACCTCTTCGAGTAAATTATCGATTTGGTTTTTCGTAGGACGGACTTCGATTAATGGGTCTAAAAGTCCGGTAGGCCGAATAATCTGCTCGACCACGACTCCTTCCGAGCGACGCAGTTCGTAGTCGGATGGGGTGGCGGAGACGAAGATGGTTTGGCCGATTAAGTCTTCGAATTCATCAAATTTCAAGGGGCGGTTATCCATCGCCGAAGGCAAACGGAAGCCGTATTCCACTAAGGATTCTTTGCGGGAGCGGTCGCCGCCGTACATCGCACGGATTTGAGGCATCGTAGCATGGCTTTCGTCCACGACCATTAAGAAGTCGTCAGGGAAGAAGTCCAAAAGGCAGAAGGGGCGCTGGCCGGATTTTCTTTGGTCAAAATACCTCGAATAATTCTCGATACCCGAGCAATAACCTAACTCGCGCATCATCTCTAGATCAAACTCCGTACGTTGCTTAATCCGCTCCGCCTCCGTGAGACGACCTTCGCGACCGAAATACGAAATCTGGTTCACTAAATCCTCTTGAATATGGGAGATCGCATTGTTCAAGGTCTCGCGACCCGTCACGAAAAGGTTCGCCGGGAAAACGGCCACCATCGTCTCCGAAGAGATCTTTTTGCCTGACCAAGGATCGATTCGGTGAATCTCCTCGATCTCATCGCCAAAAAACACGAAGCGATAGCCAAAGTCCGCATACGCTAAAAAGATATCTACCGTATCACCCTTCACACGGAAGGTCCCGCGCAAAAATTCACCCTCCGTTCGTGCATACAAAATCTCCACCAAACGGAATAAAAACTGATTGCGCGAGATGACGTCACCTACAGCCACGCGCATGATGGAATTTCGGTATTCTTCTGGATTTCCCATACCATAAATGCAGGAAACCGAGGCGATTACAATGATATCGCGGCGGCCAGACATCAACGAAGAGGTCGTGGCTAAACGCAATTTTTCAATCTCCTGGTTAATGGAGAGATCTTTTTCTATGTAAGTACCCGTGGAGGCGATGAAGGCCTCGGGCTGGTAATAATCGTAATAAGAGATGAAATACTCGACCGCATTTTCCGGAAAAAAGGACTTGAATTCCCCATATAATTGGGCGGCCAGGGTCTTGTTATGGCTCAAAATCAGCGTAGGCTTGTTCGTCTGCTGAATCACATTCGCGATCGTGAAGGTCTTTCCGGAACCCGTCACACCCAGTAGCGTTTGTGCCTGCTCCTCCTTCTTTACCCCCTCGACTAATTGCCGAATCGCCTCGGGTTGATCACCGGTGGGTTTGTAAGAAGAAATCAGTTTAAAATCCATCTCGAAATATACGAATATTGGAGAGGATAAATCCGGAGGAAATACTATTTTTGGGAAAAATCTATCAACACTATGCTTCGTCTTGCCATTCTATTCCTAAGTCTCGGTACTTTCACTTCGTGTAAATCCGAAGAGCCAGTTAAGCCTGCCATTAATATGAACGACTTTGTTGCTCCTCTTCCCAAAGAGTACACCTTTGCGACGACGCCTTTTTGGGCAGATGAATTCGAGAAAGATGGCTTGCCAGATCCAGCTAAATGGGGATATGATGTGGGAAATAGCGGCTGGGGAAATAATGAACTTCAGAATTATACGAATGCGAATATTAAAAATGCGCACATCGAAAACGGCATTTTAACGATCGAGGCCATCAAGGAAACGGCAGGCTCGAGTGCTTATACTTCCGCTCGTATTGTTACAAAAGGGAAAAACGACTTTTTATATGGTCGTATTGAGGCTAGAGCGAAGATTCCAGCTGGTCGTGGAAACTGGCCGGCGATCTGGATGCTAGCTAGTCAATCTGATTATGGTACACAATACTGGCCAGACAATGGCGAGATTGATATTTTAGAGCACGTAGGGTACAATCCAGGCGTTATTCATGCCAGCGTTCACACAAAAGCGTATAACCACATCATCAATACTCAGAAGACGGCGACGACTGTGTTGGAAAATTGGGATACCGAGTTCCATAAATTCCGTGTAGACTGGACACCAGACTATATCCGCGCTTTCATTGACGATAAGCAATATTTCGAATTCAAGAATCCGAAGGGCGGCTGGGAGCAATGGCCTTTTGACAAGAAACAACATATCTTGATGAACTTAGCGATCGGTGGAAACTGGGGAGGCCAAAAGGGTGTGGATGACACAATTTTCCCTAATAAGTTCCAAATCGACTACATTCGAGTTTACGCGCTGAACCCTTAATCATGAAATACCCAAAAGCCGCGGAGGCGTTCAACCGATTACTCGTCATCATGGATGACCTACGCGAAAAATGCCCTTGGGATAAGAAACAGACGCTTGAATCATTGCGCCATTTGACCATCGAGGAAACTTACGAGCTTTCCGATGCGATTATGGAAAATGACCTGCCTGAAATCCGCAAGGAACTGGGGGATATCTTCTTACACCTCGTATTTTACAGCAAAATAGGCTCCGAAAAAGGCGCCTTCGATGTCAGCGACGTATTGCACGGCGTGTGTGAAAAACTCATTAGCCGCCATCCGCATATCTACGGAGATGTAGTCGCTGAGACCGAGGAGCAGGTAAAACAGAATTGGGAAGCCTTGAAATTGAAAGAGGGCAACAAGTCCGTTTTAGGCGGCGTTCCGGGATCTTTGCCAGCACTGGTTAAAGCGATGCGCATTCAGGAAAAGGCGCGCGGCGCGGGTTTTGACTGGGAAGAAAAAGAGCAGGTGTGGGAAAAAGTGGAGGAAGAGCTGGGCGAATTCAAGGAAACTTTTGTGGGCAAAGAATTAGACGAAGCAGGTAAAGCGGAGGCAGAGGGCGAACTAGGGGATTTGATTTTCAGTCTCGTGAACTTCGCTCGATTCATCGATATTAATCCAGAAACGGCCGTAGAGCGGACGAATAAGAAATTCATCAAACGCTTCCAGCACCTCGAAAAGCGCGCAGCAGAGAATGGGAAGGCGCTTTCTGAGATGACTTTGGCAGAAATGGATGTCTACTGGAACGAAGCGAAAACGCTCTAGTTTACGCTAAATTGATACGCTGTCTTCGTTTTATAGGTGTCTCCTGGACGTAAAACCGTCGAAGGGAATGCTGGCTGATTAGGCGAATCCGGAAAATGCTCGGTCTCTAAACATAGGCCAAAACGCTTCCCATACGCTACCCCGTATTTTCCTGTCAAGTGCCCATCGAGGAAATTCCCCGTGTAAAACTGCACCCCCGGCTGATCCGTCGAAACTACCATCTTACGTCCTGAAACGGGTTCCACGACAGTTGCGATCCTAGCATAAGTTCCAAAAGCCTTGTCCAAAGCCCAGCAATGGTCATATCCCCCACCTAGCACAATCTGCTCCGATGAAGTATCGTTAATGCGATCGCCCACCACATGTGACTTCGTGAAATCAAATGGCGTTCCTGCAACAGGCGCTAGCACGCCGGTCGGAATCAATACTTTATTCACCGCCACTAAACGTGAGGCATCGATCTGTACTTCATGCGCTAAAATAGCGCGCTTCGCATTTCCACTCAAGTTAAAATAGGAGTGATTGCTCAAGTTTAAAACCGTCGCTTTGTCGGTCGTCGCTTCATATGCAATACCTAATTCGTTGTCATCCGATAAGGTATAAGTCATTTTAACGCTTAGGTTGCCAGGGAAACCTTCTTCCAGGTCTTTAGATACATAGCTTAATGATAAACTGCGATCCGACGCCTCCAGTACCTTCCATACTTTCTTATCAAAACCCACAAGACCGCCGTGAAGGTGTTGGCCGTTGTTTTGGGCAGCTAAGGTATATTCCTTCCCGTCTAGTGTAAATTTTCCCGCTGCGATGCGGTTTCCAAAACGTCCGACGATCGCTCCGAAATAAGGCGTATCCTTGATATATTCATCTAGTGTTTCAAAACCTAACACGACATCTTCCACCTTTCCACTGCGATCCGGCGTTAGGATTTTTTGGATGATGCCTCCGTAGTTCATGATGCGAACTTCCATGCCTTTGGCATTCTTCAAAGTAAAAAGTGTAACTGACTCGCCCGCAGGCGTTTGGCCGAAAGGTTTTCCGGGATTATGCATGGCAAATAGATTTTGGGACAAGAAAAACAGGGCTAAAAAGCAATATTTCATCGATTAAAGAGGTTTGTGAGTTCAATTTACCACAAAAGATGGAAAATAAAATTATTCTTCGTAGCTTTGCACCCCAATTTAAAAATTGTTTCAAACTTAATTTCAGCAAGTTAGCCCAGCTTGTTGATGTAGGTGAAATCGAAAACGATAAGCCAAACGGGCAACAAATATGTCAAAACAACCAAAAGATTTCGACTGGGATTTAGTTGAAGGAAAAGGATTCGGTGGTAACTATACTACGGAGCAAAAAGAAAAA
>JBJOIV010000076.1:0-8981 GCA_046046955.1 Bacteroidota bacterium
AGCCGGGAACGATGAGCCTGCAAGAGGTCGAGATGCCTCAGCGCCAGGCGGGATTTTCTCTGCTACGCGTTCTCAGAATCGGTATCTGCGGAACGGATATTCATGCCTTCGCGGGCAATCAGCCCTACTTTCAATACCCCCGCATTTTAGGCCACGAGCTGGCGGTGGAAATCGTAGAATCTGATACGTTTGCGAAGGGCGAATTAGCGACGATTATCCCCTATTTTAATTGCGCCACTTGTGGGGCTTGCGAGGCTGGAAAGTCGAATTGCTGTGAGAATATCCAGGTTTTTGGGGTGCATATTGATGGGGGAATGCGGGAATATATCGTCGTCGAGGATCGTTATATTTTGCCTGGGAATGGGCTTTCGGCGGAGGAACTGGCGCTGGTCGAGCCTTTGGCGATTGCGGCGCATGGGCTTCGTAGGGCTGCGTTAAATCCTAGCGAAAAGGTCCTTGTGATGGGTGCCGGGCCGATCGGTTTGTTTACTGTTTTACTTGCCAAAATTCAGGGGGCTACTGTCGAGATTTTGGAACCCAATCCATCGCGTTTGCAATTTTGTTTAGAGAATATAGGCGTTTGTGAGGCCTCCGCAGCTTCCTATGCTACCGTCATCGATGCGACCGGGAATCTACAAGCCATCGAATCAGGTTTTACTCAACTAGCGCACGGGGGAAAATACGTGTTGATCGGTTTGCAAAAACAGGCGATCTCTTTTTCACATCCTGAATTTCACAAACGAGAGGCGACCTTGATGAGTAGTCGCAATGCGACGATAGCGGACTTCGATTATGTGATGGATTTATTCCGTTCAGGGAAGATCGAGGCGGGGATGTTTATTAGCCATCGTTTTGGCAAAAATCAAGTACTTGATATTTTTACAAATATTAACGCTCCGGGCTCTCAGGTAATCAAATCGATGATTACTTTAGCAGAATGAAACCACTACTACTTTTATTTTGCTTAAGCCTAGTCGCTTGCAAATCGCAAGAGGTCTTGCCAGAAAACTGTTATAAAGGTCGCCTTGCCCTCAAAGGAATTTGCAATAATTACGTGATCGAATTAGTCGAAGGCACGATAGACACGTCGCGAGTTGAAGCCCGATGGAAAAATCCAGACATAGGAAAATTCTATACAAATGCCTTTGCGTTGTATAATCCTTGTGTGCTTCCCACAAGCCTAAAAGAAGGCGATGTGTTCTTTTTCAAACTTGATTCCACACAACTGACCGCTGAATGCATTACCTGCAAAGCCTACAGCCCCACGCCTAGGAAGGCCTTGCCTATCTCAATCTGTCCTTAATTGATTTTGAAATTAGTCACCTCATAACCGATTTCTTCATCTGCCATCATTTCCGAAAAGTCGAAGAACACACTCGTGGGGTAGCCGTAGGTAGGGTTGAAATTTAACGTTTTTTGGTAGGGATTTTTATCCACATTCGTCTTGATGATTTGCAATAATTCTGGGATGGTCGGTATCGAACCGTAACGTTCCGCCGCATTATAGGGCGCGCCATTCACTGTGGTAATTTTACCATTTTGAACCACTACCTGATGCGGGCCCACATATTCCAAAGGACAGAAACAAACCCGCTTGAAGGAAAAAGAATAATTCACAATTTTCTTTTCGTTCCAAAGATTCAGGTTCGCCGTCGCATCATCTAGCGGCTCCACGGTTTTGCAGCCCACTAAAATCAAACAAAAAAGAACGAGGATTCTATACATTATAGTGCTAATCGAGTGAATAGGCCCACATTATCCTTTTCCATCTTCATAGGACCGTAATAGTCAAAATTCGCTCCTAGACCTACCGTGAATTTGCCTTTCGTAATTCCGGCACGAAGCATCAAGGCACTGCGTGCGTGAGTTCCTTCGCTTAAACTAGCGACGTGCAAAATTTGAGCTTTGGAATAAAAGGCCAGATCCTTCGAAATAGCGGGTTTAAATTCCACGATTCCGATGGTTGAAATGTTGCGAGAAGGCTGAAAATTAATGTTTGGATTTAATAAAAATAACCAGGTGCGATTCGCCTTGAAATACTGCAAGCCTACCTGAGGGACTAAGCCTAATTTATAATGCCATTCTGCCCCAGCGGTTGCTCGGATATTCCCAAAAAGCGCGTAGGTCAAGTTATTCACAATCACTAATTCCGTCTCCGAAGCGGTATTGGAGTAATCCACCATCCCCGTACTCAAATTGAAAAAACTCAACTTCCCATCCGCAGACACCGGGCGATTTAATACTCCAATAAACTGAACGCGGTTATTCCCAAAAGTCGCCTCCACCGGAATAGGCGGAGCGGGCATAGTAGGTGCATGATTATCTTGTGCAAATGCAGCATTTGCAAAGAGCAAAGAGCAAAGCAAAAAGAAAAGATGAACCCTCTTTGAACTTTGAACTTTGGTCTTTGAAATTTGAATTGAAAGTCTCATAAAAAATAATAAAATGCCCACGCAATTACCCCGCCTATCGCTAACCAAAGCAATCCGTTCGTGCGCTTTTTCTTTAAAAATAATAACAAAATTAAGCCCGTTACCGAGATAACAATCATAAATATGGCAGAAAAATCGATGACCCAAGACCAGGCTTTGCCGGTATCGCGGCCTTTGTGCAAGTCATTGATCACGGCAATGATGCCCATCTTCGTTTCCGTCACTTCATAAGAGCCATCTGCCCGATTTACGAAGAAGTCTGCGGTATAGCCGGGGCCTTGAAAAGAAATGGAAATCTCTTCTTCATCGATTCGGAAATCGTTCAATTGTCCTTTAATGCTGTGGTTTGCGCGGAGTTGTTCGACGATTTCGAGTTTGGGGATTTTGGCCGTATCCGAAACAGACACCCATTTCGCATTGACTGCTCCATTTAACTCAGAAACTACCGTGCTCTCCGGAAACCAATCCACGTGATTTAAAGTCAAACCCGTCACCGAAAAAAACAACACAATGATGAAACTGAACATCGATAGATAGATGTGCAGCCATCTCGACCAGGTGGCTAAATCCCTCATATTACTTTACTTTATAGCTTAATGAAGCGGCGGTCATCTCTTCTCCTCCTGGCAACTCTTGGTTTTTCGCCTTTCCATCAAACTTCATCTCCTGCTTAATTAATTGATAGGTTCCGTGCTCGCGAGCTGCCTCAATAAACACGGTATATTTGCCCAAAGGTACATATTCCCCCGCATCATTCTTCCCATCCCACACCAAGGTATACTCTCCAGACGGACGCGTCGCACCCGTCACCGAGGCCACATCAAACTCCGCTTCTCTCTTCGCCGCAAACCAAGATCGCAAATCTGGCAGCCAACGAGGCTTATTATACCAAACCGCGATCCGTCTCACCGGCTTGTGCTTTTCATCTTCAATCCAAACGGCCACAAACGGACGTCGCGCCCGGCCTTCAAATCGAGCTAACTCGAACTTAATGTCCAACGACTGACTTGCCGTCCACATTTTTTCTTTCACGTTCACTAAACTGATAGCAGACTTCTCAGTCGATGTCGCTGGCCAGTTTTCACTTCTATACTCCGCTCCCTCTTTGTCCACGAATAAATACGATGCCTCTGGATACTGCGCCGCCAAATCAATCGAAGCCGCTACTCCTAACACATTAAACGCCGTCGCCAAAGCACCCGCCGTCACCGCATCTTCATGAGCAACCGTCGCCGAAATGACTTCCGAAGCAGGTTCTGCCGTCCGCGGATTCATGATGTGCGAATAAGATACACCATCGATTTCGGTTCCTCTGCGGTAATCGCCAGAAGTAGCCACCGCCTTATTATTCACTTGTAAATAGGCTAAAACTTCCGCGTTCTCCCCCGAATTTCTCGGATTCGACACCCCAATTTTTTCCGTCCAATCTCCTTTCACCACAAAATCGCCTCCGATATTCACCACGACTCCAGCTACACCCTCCTCTTTCATGGCCTCTAATGCCGCTTTCTCCATCACATAGGATTTCGTGAAACTATGCAATTTCAATTCGGTATCGGTTAAACGCGTCGCTCCATTCTCATCTAAAGACCAATGGGGTTGATTTACCTCTGCCATCGCATTTGCGCGCGCTTCTACTGAAGGAATTTCAGCTGTCCATAATTGTGAAATGTGCTCCGATGCCGCATTTAATGCCCCATCTGTTTTTGCGTTCCACTCCTCGAAATGCTGCAAGACTTCGCGTAGTTCGGTTGAGATTTCAACGGATTCGCCGCGCTTGCTAAGCCAAGCAGAAAACTCGGAATCGCCATGGGCGGATAGAATTTCGTTCAGACGATGAATCTCTGCTAACACTTTCGCTTCAGCTAGGGAAGCGGACGCTTCTGAATTTGCGATAATTTTCAAATCCAACGAAGTACCTAATACGTTATCAAAATGGGAGCTTAATAAGCCGTTAGAGGACGCCGAAGGCGACAGGCTTAAAAGACTTAGGGCGATTGAATTGATCATAGGGTTGTTATTTAGTTCACAATATTGAAAAATAAACCGTTTAATCGCGTGAATTTTGAGATAAAGCGTTGAGATTTGTAGATAAATCAGGGAATAAAATGAAAATCGAGATTTGGAGTGATATCATGTGCCCATTTTGCTACATAGGCAAGCGGCATTTGGAAAAAGCCTTAGAAACATTCCCAGGGAAGGACGAGGTCGAAATCGAGTGGAAGAGTTTTCAATTAGATCCTACCATTCCCATGGATTTGGGTGAGGAAACAAGTGTATATGACTATTTAGCGGCGCGCAAAGGCATTTCTTTAGAGCAAGTACAATTGATGCACGAACGTGTTTCTGAAATGGCGGAAGCGGTGGGTTTGCACTACGATTTTGATCAGGCCAAAGTCGCTAATTCCCTGAAATCCCATCTCCTAATCCAGTACGCAAAAGACCAGGGCAAAGGCGATGCCATCGAAGAGCGTTTGTTTCAAGCCTATTTTATGGAAGGCAAAAACCTGGCTTTAGAGGAGGCTTTGGTGGAATGTGGAACTTCCATCGGACTAGATCGGGATGGAATTCTGGCAGCCTTACACAAGGAAGAATACGCCTACCGGGTGAAACAAGATATTCAAGAGGGCGAAAATTTAGGCGTTAGAGGAGTTCCCTTCTTTGTTTTTGACAGAAAATACGGCATTTCTGGTGCTGAACCTATTGAAGTATTTACGAAAACCTTAATACAAACGGCAGCAGAATGAAAAACACCCTCCTACTCTTTTTACTACTGACGAGCCTACTGGCAAAAGCCCAGGACTCCACCACCTACGTGAACGTAGCGTTGAAAAACGGGAATTCGGTGTCTGGTCAGTTGCTACATAAGTCCGATGCGGAGGTATCTGTTTTAACCACCGATTTAGGGACCGTGATGTTGCCTTGGTCAGCCATCGAATCGGTAAATGTCATCTCAAAACAGGAGATCCATCAATTTGCGAATCCGCAACCGACACGCTATTTCTTCGCCCCTTCCGCCATTCCGTTAAAGAAAGGGGATAAATATTACCAGAATGCCTACTTCTTGCTGAATTCCATACAAGCCGGGTTGAGCGATCATTTTTCTATAGGGGGAGGAGTGTTTGTTCCATTTGCCTTATTTATCACGCCTAAAATAGGGTACCAAGTGGCCCCTAAAGTTCATGTGGGAGGTGGCGTTTTGTTTGCGAGCTCACTGATTCGGGACTTTAATTTTGGGGTGGGCACGGTATATGGTTCGTTTACTTACGGAACGAATGAACACAATTTCACGCTGAATGCGGGCTTAGGTGCGGTGAATGAGAATACCGGATTAGGCAGTAATGACTACCAATGGAAGTTTGCGAGCAAGCCCATGTTTACGATTTCTGGGATGACGCGTATTTCTAAAAGAGTGCTTTTGATGACCGAAAACTGGATTTTCTCGACTAAAACCGTGAATTACGACAGTGGAACTGGTCAATACGTGAACACCGTATCAGCCTACAATGGTTTGCTTTCAGCCGGTGCGCGTATTGTAGGTCGTCGGTATGCATTCGATGTAGGTTTGCTGAGCCCGACAAGTTCGGAATTCTCGGCCATCCCCTACATCGCCTGCAACATTAAATTCTAAAGGCTCTTTAAGTACGCAATACTGATAGGCACAAATTGCTCTTCTTGGTTACTTTCATCCTCGATGAAACAATGCTCGATGCCGTTCTTCTTCGCTAGCTTGATGATGGCTTTCCAGTTGCCTTGACCCGTTCCTACTGGGACGTCGTTTTCAGCTGGAGTGCCGCCAGTTAAGTCGCCAGCCACGCCTTTGCGCAAATCTTTCACGTGCATCAGCTTAAAGCGAGTGGGGTATTTCTTCAACAATTTCTCCGGCATGTCAGCGCCTCCGCCGTGCATCGTCCACAAAACATCCATTTCGAAAGAAACGTAGTCAGGATTCGTGTTTTGAATGATGTAATCTAATAGGGTTTCATTTTTGCCAAATGGCTGAAACTCATAGCCGTGGTCATGATAACATAGGGTTAGTCCGTTTTCCTTGAACTTTTTGCCGGCTTCATTAAATAAGGCTACCGCTTTCTCTGCTTCTTCTAAAGTAAAGCCTCCGCGTACTTTGTGAGGAATCCAAGCACACATCACAAATTTCGCGCCTAAGATTTTTGCCTTTGCGATGGCCTCGGCAGGATTTGCGAGTTCTTCATATCCTACACCAGTGGAGGGAACGCTGATGCCGCGATCCGCGCACATTTGCTTGAATTGTTCTGGGGTTTGGCCTTTTTGAGCACCGCCTTCGATTTCCGTGATCCCCATGGATTGAATGAGATCGAGGGTTTTCGCTACGTCTTTGGGAAACTGATTACGGAAGGTATACGCTTGAACACCAATCGGGTAGGTGTATAATTTCTGGGCTTGTACAAAAGTAGGCAAAGCTAGCAAGCCAACGAGTAACAATTGTTTAATTTTCATAAGTCTAGGTTTTATGTAAAAATGACTTTTTTTTGTGAATTAATTAAGAATCCTAAAAAATATTTTCTAATGGCCATCTCCTATACCCCGCAACCCAAAATCACGCGTCAGGATTTCATCGATATCCTAGATAGGTCCACTTTAGGCCTCCGCCGTCCATTAGCTGATGTAGAGGCGATGGAACTGATGTTTCAACACGGTAATGTGTATGTGGGCGCCTATGATGGCGATAAATTAGTGGGCCTAGCGCGCGTGATGACCGATTTTGTTTACACAAGCTACCTTTCTGACCTGGCAATAGATGAAGCCTACCAGCACCAAGGCATAGGCAAACAGCTGATTATAGAGGTGAAGAAATTCATCCCTCGGGCTAAAGTCATCCTCCTAGCCGCCCCAGCAGCAGAGGAATACTATCCTAAAATAGGGATGCAAAATCACGCACATTGCTACGTTCTAGCTAGTATAGACGAAATCAAATAGTTTGGATTTTTCTTTGATTTTTAAACATTCTGTGCTTGTTTTCGGTTTGAAAACCAAACAAAGATTTGGCAATCAACAAATAAACCAAATTTATTGTATCATTTTTTAAACCAATTTTTGCAAAATTCATCGCTTATGAAAACAAAAATTACTAGCCTTTTAACACTATTATTAGTGTTAATTATGCAGGTATCGTTCGCCCAGAAAGCAACGAAAACTGTAACAGGTACAGTAGCAGATGAGAATGGCCAACCTTTAGTGGGCGCATCTGTTGTTGTAAATGGAACAAAAACGGGAACAAACACAGACAAGTCTGGTAAGTTCTCTATTGCGGCCGCGGATGGCCAAAGTTTAACATTCAGCTTCGTAGGCTACAACAAATCTACGGTCGCTGTAACTAGTGCCACTTCATCTGTTCAAGTAGCATTAACATCTGACAACACGTTAGATGAGGTTATCGTAACGTCATACAGCACGTCTACAAAACAATCTTTTACAGGTACGGCGAAGGTCGTAGATGCAAAAAACATCGAGCGTAAAAACTTCTCGAACATCTCTAAGGGATTAGCGGGTGAGGCTGCCGGTGTGACTGTTATCAACTCTTCAGGTCAACCAGGTACAGCTGCTGCGATTCGTATTCGTGGTATCGGTACGGTTAATGGTAGCCGTGGACCACTTTACGTATTAGATGGTGTGCCTTTTGAAGGAAACATTAATGCGATTAACCCAGGTGATATCGAGAACACGACTATCTTAAAAGATGCGGCTGCAACAGCGATTTACGGTTCTCGTGGAGCGAATGGTGTGGTAGTAATCAATACAAAGAGAGGTAGCAAAACAGGTGACGCAGTGATTGAACTAGAATTAAAGTCTGGTCAAAACATGAGCTTATTACCTCGTTACTCTACCATCAAATCCCCAGAGCAATACATCGGTTTGACTTGGGAAGGTTGGTACAATAGAGGTGTGGCTTTAGCAAACGCGAACCCTACGGCTTATGCAAATACAAACTTGTTTGCTAACATGCCGAACTACAACATGTGGACAGTTCCTGCGGCTCAATTAATCAACCCAGCAACTAGAGAAGTAAATCCAGGCGTACAGCGTCGTTATATCCCGGAGAATTGGGCTGATTTTGCATTCCAAAACTCCAACCGTAACGAGGCTAACTTGAAAATCTCAGGTGGTAACAGCAAAACACGTTACTTCGCATCATATGGTGCATTAGAAGATGTGGGTTACTCAATCAACACAGATTACAAGCGTTATTCAACTCGTTTGAACTTAACACACAATCCGAAGTCTTGGTTAAGCTCAACTACAAACATCGGTTACTCATACGGTGTAACAAACAACCCAGGTCAAACATCTGATTCAGGTTCTGTATTCTGGTTTGTGGATAACTTGCCACCAATCTATCCTTTGTTCTTACATGACAACACTACTTCACAATACGTACGTGATCCATATTACAATGGATACCAATACGATTACGGTGTAGGTCGTGGTTTCGGTGCCTTGACGAACTCTATCGCAGATGCGAAATTAGGTATTCGCAACACGAAGTCTCATGATATTAACGCAGCGACTTCC
>JBJOIV010000077.1:0-8759 GCA_046046955.1 Bacteroidota bacterium
GAAGGATCATGTTAGGCACTTTTGTGTTAAGCGCTGATTATTATGATGCGTATTACACGAAGGCTCAAAAGGTTCGTAGACTCATTCAGGATAAAACCTTAGCCATTTTGGGTACTTATGACTTTATTATTTCACCTACGACTTCATCTACCGCTTATAAAGTAGGAGAGAAGACAGCAGATCCAATTCAAATGTATTTAGGTGATTTATTTACTGTGCAAGCGAATGTGGCAGGAATTCCTGGTTTATCTATTCCAATGGGAGTAGATAGTGAGGGTCTACCAATGGGCTTCCAGTTGATGACGAGTCCTTTCCAGGAGCAGAAGTTATTAGATCTTGGTGAATTGATGAATTCTGATGAAAAATAGAATCGTTTTCCTTTTCTGTTTACTACTCTCCTATGTTTCCTTTTCTCAGGTAACAGGAGCCTATCAACCTGCCTATGACTTTAAGCAGATTGATTCTTTGGCTCAATTAGAGCAAGGTGGGCCTCCCGCTTTCACCATTGATCCAGGTTTAATTCAAGATCGACTTAAGAAGTTAGAAAATGTAATTCCGTTGAATTACAATATTATTACGCATCAGTTTGTCGAAATATTTGCTTTTAGAAAAGCCAGCTTCACACAACGGATGTTAGAAAAAAAGGATGTATTCTTTCCATTGTATGAGAAGTATTTAAAAAAATATAGTCTTCCTGATGAGTTAAAGTACTTATCTCTGATTGAGTCTGGTTTAGAGAATAAGGCCATTTCCAATAAAGGGGCTGGTGGTTTATGGCAATTTATGCCTTATACAGCTCGCGGTGATTTTGGGATGCGGGTGGATCAATACATTGATGAGCGATTTGATGCGGAGAGAGCAACGGAGGCGGCTTGTCAATACCTGAAACGATTACACAAGACTTTTGGTGATTGGCATTTAGCGCTCGCGGCTTATAATACGGGGCCAGCGAATGTGAAACGGGCGATGCGCCGATGTGGCGGAAGCAATGATTTTTGGGGTATTTATGCCTGCCTTCCGGCTCAAACGAGGGCTTATGTTCCTCAGTTCATCGCTATGACCTATATGATGAATTTTCATTGGGATCATTCCATTCAGCCAGAGAATTGGGTTATTGATATTCCGAAGGACAGTATTCTGGTTAGCGGTTATTTGAATTTGAACACCCTAACGCAATTAACTGGGTTTTCATTAGATACCTTAAAGCGTCTTAATCCGCATATTCTATCACATTTTCTGCCTAAAAATGCACAAAATGTAAAAGTTCATCTACCTAAAAGTCATTTTACCTATTTTACTCAAAATAGAGGACGTATTATGGATTCGGCTAGGGTAGACTTAAGCCTTCCAGCCGAATTGGAATCCGATACTTTGGAAGCGAAGGAGGAAGAGGTGCCGGAGGTTTCGCATGTTGCTAAACGATTCACGTATAAAGTGAGAAGTGGAGATAATTTATCTTCCGTCGCTCGAAAATTACGGATTAGCGTAGGTGAATTAAAAAGATTGAATCGAATCAAAGGGAGTAAATTAAGAAAAGGGCAAATCCTTTCTTATTATAAATTAACCAAAGCTAAGCAGCGCTTCTCAAAGAAATACAGTCGAAGAAAGTATACGAAGGGTAGTAAATCAAAGAAGAGTAAAAAGAAAAAGTCACGAAAACGTTCTAAACGCAGATAATATGATCGCTTATTTAAAAGGAAAATTAGCACACAAAGATCGTGCTCACGTGATTATTGATGTGAATGGGGTAGGTTATGAAGTGAAAATATCTCTTCAAACATACGCTGCATTAGGCGATGGAGAAGAGAATTGTAAGTTATTTACGCACCTTCAGGTGAAAGAAGATTCCCATACCTTGGTTGGCTTTCATTCGATGGATGAGAAATACCTATTTCTTGATTTAATATCTGTTTCAGGTATTGGTTTGAGTACAGCCTTGGTAATGTTATCCTCCTTCTCTTCGAATGAAATTCGTTCTGCTATTATGAATGAAAACATTGCTTTGATTCAATCTATCAAGGGAATTGGTTCCAAGTCTGCGCAACGTGTTATTTTGGAATTGAAGGATAAGTGCAAAAAAGATGCCTTGTTTGTAGAAGCTGGCATTGCTTCTCATGACGTGCATTTTGGCAATAAACAGGAGGCATTAGCGGCGCTTGTTACTTTAGGCATCCCACGTACTGCGGCTGAAAAGAGTCTTGATACTATCTTGAAATCAAATCCAGAAGCAACGGTAGAAAATTTAATCAAATTAGCCTTGAGATAATTGACTAAGCAGAAAAGACATAGAAATGTGCTTTTGTTCCAGGTTTTATTGGGACTCGGGATGTTTTTGCCTTTTTCTGGAAATGCGCAGGTGGATACTGTAGCTAAATCGGGGAGGAGACCTCGGTTATCTTTGAAAAAGTCCGCAAGGACCTCTTCCAAATCCCCCTTTTCCATTTACAAAACTAAGCCTTCGTATTCTTTTGAATCAGATGAGAAATTAGTGGTTCAAAAAGATGCCACAGGAACCTCATCTATTGCCGATTTTACTACGTTTAACCGCCTACAAAATCAGCAGGTTAACCGCAGTTTTTGGCAAAATTATTCAAAAAGCCTGGACGGAAGTAGTAATTTAAAATCAAGAGGGCTTTTCCCTTCAATTGAATTGCCTCCCGCGATTGATCGAATTTTCGGAGGGACCGAGGTCTCATTTAAACCGAATGGTTCACTTCTTTTAGATGTGGGTTATATGGGTCAATTCGTCGATAATCCCGCGATTCCTGTTCAATTACGCTATGTCGGCAACTTATTCTTTAATGAACAGGCGCAAATTAATTTTCAAGGAAAGATTGGAGATAAGTTAAATCTGAATGTCAATTTTGACACGAAGGCTAGTTTTAACTTCCAAAATCAATTAAAACTGAATTGGAAGACTCAGGAAGAGGATATTCTCCAAAACATCGAAGTGGGAAATACTTCCTGGACCCTGAATTCTCAATTAATTCCGGGTATTCAAAATTTATTTGGGGTAAAAACCTTATTACGTTTTGGTGCTTTAGATATGACGGTTGTCGCTGCGCAGCAACGGTCAAAACAAGATTGTATTACGCTAAAAGGTGGATCTCAGGGGAAGAATTTTGAATTAAGAGTTGATCAATACGATGAGAATAGGCACTTCTTTTTATCATCCTATTTCAGAAATAATTACGAGCGAGCACTAAAGAATCTCCCGGTTATTACTAGTGGAATAGCGGTAACAAGGGTGGAAGTATATGTCACAAACCGGACTCAAAGTACAGAAACACTTCGGAATTTAGTCTCTTTGTACGATTTGGGGGAATCCAATCCCTATAATAGTATTAATCCTATTGTACTTCCTCTTAATCCAAGCAGCCCGGTGGACAATAAGGCAAATGGGATGTATGCAAAATTGCAGGCAGACCCGAACGTACGGAAGTCTAATGAGGCTACCGATCGATTAGAAAATACCTATAATTTAAAACGAGGGACAGATTTTGATGTATTGAAAGGGGCAAAGCGCTTAACAGACCGCGAATTTAAGTTTAATTCTCAATTGGGGTATATTTCCTTAGTGGCCCCTTTGCGCAATGACGAAGTGCTAGCGGTTGCCTATGAATACACTTTAAATGGTCGCAAATATAAGGTAGGGGAGTTAACGGAAGATTACCAGTCTCGACAAGATGATGAGGTGTTGATTCTCAAAATGTTGAAATCCAGTACGATTCGGAATAACCTGAATCAAGCATCAGGAAAGCCTCATCCGATGTGGGATTTGATGATGAAGAATATTTATTCCTTGAACACCTCCTCCTTAACTAAACAAAATTTCCAATTGCGAATTGTTTATAAGGATGATGCGACGGGGATTGATAATAGTAACCTGATCGAGGGTACGAATTTCAAAGATATCCCTTTGGTTAAAGTGATCGGATTGGATAAGTTGAATTTTGCGGGGGATCCTCAACCCGATGGAAATTTTGACTATGTCGAAGATATTACGGTGGACTCAAAGAATGGTAAAATTATTTTCCCTATTCTGGAGCCATTTGGGTCTAATTTGCGCTCAAAGTTCACTGCTTCCGAAGCTAATTTAATCGATAAATACGTGTTTGATAAGTTATATTCAGGCACACAAATTGATGCAGCTCAGCTATCATCGAAGAATAAATTTTTCATAAAAGGTTCATTCCAATCAGGTTCTGGTGGAGATATATCCTTGCCATTTGGTGTAGAGGCCAAGTCTGTTACAGTAACGGCTGGTGGTCAATCACTCTCAGCTGGCACGGACTATATCGTAGAGCCGCAATCGGGAAGGGTTAAAATCATTAATGAGGGTGTTTTTAGTTCAGGCCGCGAAATAAAGGTTTGCTACGAGAAGCCAGATTTATTTTCTAATCAGATACGTACCTTATTGGGAACACGTTTAGATTATAATCTAGGTAAGAATATTCACCTAGGTGCTACGATTCAAAACATGTCTGAGAGTCCGCCGGCATTTTTCAGACGTGTGGCGATGGGGAATGAACCGGTGAATAATACGCTATTGGGTTTTGATGCAACAATTCTTCAAAATTCACCGGGTTTAACTCGCTTATTGGACAAGTTACCTTTGATTTCTACTAAAGAAACTTCTGTCATTGATTTCCAAGGAGAATTTGCTAAACTGATCCCAAATGTAAATGACCGCGTTCAAGGAAATGCGTTTATCGATGACTTTGAATCGGCTCGTGTCATTTATAATTTGAGTTCGCAGCCAACACTTTGGAAATCAGGCGCTACCCCTAAATCCTATGTGCAAGTGGGAAATAAACTTGCAGCTGGATTTAATAGAGCTAAGATTTCTGCCTACACGGTCGATGCGAGTATTTATGGTCAAGGGGGATTTGGTTTAGATGTTCCTGGAATCGATCCCACCAAGGTGAATGCATATGCCTACGAGCGGGTAGTGACTCCAAAAGGCCTATTCCCTAACAAAGACTTTGCAAATAACATCACCAATTTACCCATTGGCGTATTAGATGTGGCGTATTTCCCGTCTGAAAGGGGCTTATATAACTTTAACCCTAATTTAACTCCGAACGGTTTATTGCCCACTCCAGCGTCTAATTTTGGATCTATTACACGTGCCATCAGTTCAGATACTGATTTTGATAATGCGAATGTGGAGCAAATTGAATTTTGGTTGATGGATCCATTTATTGGTGGTGAAGCTGGGAAGATTCGAGATGGCGTATTTAATAAGAACAACGAGACAGGCGGTAAACTCGTGTTTCATTTAGGGGATGTCTCGGAGGATTTTATACCAGATGGCTATTCGAATTTTGAGAATGGTATTCCAGCCGGCGATAAAATTACCTCCGGAACGGGTAAGAATGTAGAAACGACGGATTGGGGATTAGCTCCATCGCGTCAGTTCGTAATTAATGCGTTTGATAATTCAGCTGGACGTGAGAAGCAAGATATTGGTCTAGATGGATTACCTAATCGATCCGATGACGCCAATGCCGTAACAGAGGTAACTCATTTCAGGGCCTATTTAGATCAGATTAAGGGAAGGGTGACGGACGCTGCTGCTTTGGCAAAAATCCAAAATGACCCCGCAGCAGATGATTTTGATTATTATTTGAATCAAAAATTTAATTCGACAGAATCGTTAATTCAGCGTTATAAAAATTATTTAGGGATGGAAAATAATAGCCCTTCTACGGCTAATCCATCTAACGCCAGTTTTACGGAGGCGAATAGCATGTTACCTGATCGGGAGGATTTGAATAATGATAATACGGTCAACGAAAATGAGGCCTATTTTGAATATGAGGTTGATTTAAAACCTAGTTCGCTCCAGATTGGATCAGGATTTGTCGTCGATAAAATAGCAGAGGGTGGTGTTAATTGGTATTTATTCCGCATTCCTATCAAGGATAAGCGTATTTATAAGACACCTGCTGGGGAAATTAATTCGTTTAAATCGATCCGTTTTATGCGGATGGTTTTGAAGGAATTTCAGGAACCAGTGGTGTTGCGTTTTGCCCAATTGCAATTGTCTGGTTATAGTTACCGGAAGTTTACAGGTGAATTAGATAAGCGGGGAGGGCAGGATTTGCCGGAGCCTTATGATGCGAAATTTCGGGTTTCGAGTGTGAATATCGAGGAAAATGGTCCAGCGAATAAAGGCGAGTCGGCTATTCCATACGTAGTTCCACCTGGATTTGTGCGTGATCAAGATATTACCACGATAAATAATGCTCGTTTGAATGAGCAATCGATGAGTCTTTGTGTGGATAATCTACGTCCAGGGGATGCCAGGGCAGTCTTTAAAAATACCTTGTTCGACTTCATTAATTACAAGCGTCTGAAGATGTTTGTTTCGATGCAAAGTCCGGATGCGATTAATGGGCAGGTGAGTGCATTCTTGCGAATTGGTACGGATTTAACTGATAATTACTACGAAATTGAAAATACGGGTTTGACTCAAACTCAGAAAGGCCAAAGCCTAGACACCGAGATTTGGCCAATGGAGAATGAATTTGATATGGAGTTTGATCTAGTGAAGCAGGTGAAAACCGAGCGTGATCGACAAGGAAAAAGCCTGAATGATCGTTTTACGATGCTAATTACGAGTTCAACAGGTAAAGTTTACAAGATTACGGTGATGGGGCGTCCGGATCAAAGTGCCACAATGGTCACGATGATCGGGGTGCGAAATACGAGCTTGACGAATAAAACCTTCTGTATTTGGGTGAATGAGTTGCGTGCCTCAGGTTTTGATCAAACCTCAGGCGAAGCGGCAATTGGTAAACTAGGTTTGAAGCTCGCGGATTTGGGTACGATTCAGATGAATGGTAGCTTTAAAAATTATGGTTTTGGCGGAGTTCAGGCTAAAATATCCGAACGTAGTCGGGAGAATAATCTTGAATATGGCATTACGGCTAACTTGAATTTAGATAAGTTATTGCCGAAGAACTGGGGCTTTAAAATTCCGTTCTTCATCACTTATGACCGGAGAAATATTTCTCCGCAATTTGATCCGTTTGATCCTGATATTTTCCTGACAAATTCGATTCAGAAATTCTCCTCAGAGGCGAAGAAACAATCTTATTTGACTTTAGTAGAGGATAATACGGAACGTAAAGGGTTTAATTTCTCTAATGTGAAGAAATTGAAAAGCCCAACCGCGAAAACCTCTTATCCATGGGATTTCTCGAATTTCACTTTCTCTTATGCTTTCTCTGAGATGCTAAGAACGAGCCCATTAATTGCAGAGTATTCTCAATTAAGTCATAAAGGAAGTGTTTTATATGCTTTCACCAGTTCATCGCGTTTTTTAGAACCCTTCAAAAAGGCCTCATTTGATTTGATTAAGGACTTTAATTTGAATTTAGTGCCTTCTTCGTTACTTGTTCGTTTAGACATGGATCGCAGTTTTATTAAAACGCAGATGCGCAATGCTGAATTCACAACCTTAGGCGTAGCCCCACAGTTTGAAAAGTATTGGTTTTTGAATAGGCAGTATGCGATGAATTGGAATTTAACGAAGAGTGTTGTTTTAAATTACAATGCACAGGTTAATTCCATCATTGATGAACCGATTGGGGATTTAGATACACAAGAAAAAAGGGATTCGGTGATGATAAGTCTTCGGGCTTTGGGTCGTGCGAAAAGTTTTGATCAACAAGCCGGAATGGTTTGGCGATTGCCTTTGCAAAAATCGGTCTTAACAGATTGGATGAATGCGGATTATACCCATCGCATCGGATATAATTATTATGCGAACTCATTTGATATTCGTGATTCTTTAGGTTTGCCTTTTGGAAATATGATCAAAAATACCCGGGAACAGGCGATCAATGGTAAAATTGACTTTGTGGCTCTTTATAACCGTGTAAAAGCGTTGCGCTGGGCGAATAGTCCTCGTTCTTTTGGCAAAAATATCGCTCGAAATCCAGGAGATGACGAAGAAATTGTGATTCCAGCTAAAGGTGCGCTCAAATCCATTACGCGTCTCTTGTTAACCCTTCGCGGAATTCAAGTTAATTATGCGATAAATGAATCGACAACCTTGCCAGGTTTCCTTCCTAATCCGGGTATGCTAGGAATGAATGCGGTTAATCAAGCTCCTGGTTTTGATTTTATTCGGGGTAGTCAGGATGATGGCATTCGATTCAAAGCCGCCGAGAATGGTTGGTTAACGCGTAGTACTGTTCAAAATACACCTTTCACGCAATTGCGAACACAAAAGCTAACTTATTCCACCCAGTTAGAACCAACTAAGGATCTTCGAATTCAAGTCGATGGAAATTATAACCGCGGGGATAATTACCAAGAATTTTTCCGTCCAGATAAACCAGGTGGACCTTTTGTTTCCCAAAGCCCGATTCGCTCCGGTAACTATTCCATGTCCTTCTTGTCCTTCATGACGGCTTTCTCTAATCCGGAGACCGTATTCGAGGAATTCAGATCTAATCGCTCTGTTTTATTATCTCGACTAAACCGTTCGAAGCCGACTGAAATAGGTACTTACAACCAGAATTCACAAGATGTGCTTATTCCAGCCTTCTTTGCGGCCTATTCTGGAGTATCTGCGAATAGCGTTAAATATTCACCTTTTTATGATATCCCTTTACCCAATTGGAAAGTAGATTATAATGGCTTGAACTTATTGCCAGGGATTAAAAATAATTTTGCTTCCTTCACTATTTCGCACATGTATTCGAGTACCTATAATGTGGGTAATTTCGTTTCTTCTTTAGAAT
>JBJOIV010000078.1:0-8738 GCA_046046955.1 Bacteroidota bacterium
TTTGTATGTCCCTCGCCTAGGAATGTAGCGGTTGCAAATTTTCCTCCCACATTCAATTTAATCGTTTCTGTAAATCCATTTTGGGGATATGCCGTCTTGTTAGCTTTCGCTAGATCTATTGTTTTACTATGGCCAAAAGAAGGAATTTTATGCGCGTGAAACGCCGCTAAACCTCCCAAACAATCGTCGTGAAAATGCGTGGGAACCACGGCCTTAATTTTACAGTTTAGCTTTTTTTCAATGAAGTTAATTAGCTCATCAGCACACTTGTCATTCGTGGGTGTATCAAAAACGAGCGCTTCGTTCGCATCTCTCGCAATCATCCCATTACAAGCCACCTTACCAAAATCATTCGTTTGTAAATAGGAGGTATGCACAAACGTATTTGGCGCAATTTGAACGACTACTAAATCCGCGGACCGATAGACCTCGACGGGTAATTTCTGCGCAATGCCTGAGAAACTAACACAGAAAAGAAAAATCCTAGAGATAATGCTTAATAACATATTGCATACTATTTCGTTCTACCTTTATACCTTAACACAAACTAATGAAGATTTTAATTTATCTACTAATCAGTTCTTGTCTTTTATTTACAGCCTGTTCTGGTTTACCTTTTCAAACGCTTTCATCAACTACGACTATTAAGGGTAATGATGCGTTTATTTTAGGTAATAACAAGCACGGAAAGTTTTCGGTAAGATTAAAGAATACCTCTAATTCAGAGATTACGATTTGGCAAGCGCCCATAACTGGGGGGCAACATTCACCTCTTCAGGTTGCGTCAAAGCAAACCGTGAATGTCAAGGTAGACCGCGACACTGCACTTAGAATTGAAAATTCTTCGGCATCGGAAATCGACGTAGAGCTTTTGGTGAAAGGGGATACGGGGCTCTCGATGGGGTATAAAAAATAAGGGGCCTACTAGAGGCTAGGCGCAGGGAACTTATTTCTGAAATCAAACGAGTCTGCTGATGCTCCATTCTTTTGGAGATAATCAAGTTTATCCACCGCTTCTTGCAAAGTAGGCGTGTGTCCTGCAGGAACCCACCACATCGCCGTATGCGCGGTTCCATAAGCAACGAACCATTCTTTTCTGCGTTTTAAAAACTCGGAATGAAAGGTTTTGTACATAAAATTTTCCAGCGTTTCTATCGATTGCCAAACCGACACATTAATGATCACCTGCTCATCATCATAAGGATTCAAACTGGTAGCATTATTGGTATCGTCTTTCAATCGCCAGACAAAACCCTCACTTTTTTCTGCGATCTGATTCACCGCATCTAAGTTCTCCACAAACTCCTTCATGATGGGATCATTGATATCCACCCCCTTCATGCGCGCAATATTTATTTCAGCTAAATGGTATTTCATCGCTATCTGTTTATCAAAACAAAGTTAGAGAAAGCCAACGTATTTTATTAAATTTCATCCACCTAAACCTAAATGAATGAAAAATCGGCGGGAGTTTTTAAAACACGGTGTTGGCCTTGTAGGGCTAAGTGCTTTGGATATTTCACAGACGAAAAACCCGCTATTATCCTTCTCGACTTTAGGCTGTCCCTCCTGGAGTTTCTCACAAGTGTTACGGCATGCTGTGGAAAATAAATATGCAGGAATTGAAATCAGGGGCATAAAAGGTGATTTAGATCTTCCTTCTAATCCACTTTTTTCAAGCGCAAACATCGCAAGCACAAAGAGAGAAGCGGTAGATGCAAACATCAAAATAGTGAACTTAGGCTCATCTGCGAACCTGCATTTTTTGGACCCTTCGAAACGGCAAAAAAATCTAGATGAGGCTAAGAAGTTCATCGATCTAGCACATCAATTAGATTGTCCGTTAGTGCGCGTTTTCCCCAATGATTTGCCTAAAGATCAGGATGAAAATGCCACAGTCGATGCAATCATAAACAGCTTACGCGAATTAGGTGATTATTCGAAAACGAGCGGTGTCAAGGTGCTCTTAGAATCCCACGGAAAAGTCATTAAAAGTGATATGCTTTTGCACATTATGCAATCTGCGAATCACGCAAATGTGGGGTTAGTGTGGGACTTTTTTAATATGTGGTCGATTACGAAAGAGTCGCCGGAGCAGATGTATGCTTCTTTGAAAAAATACATTTTTCACACGCACATTAAAGATGCCATCTTAACGGAGAATGGGGAAACTTATACGCTTTTAGGCGAAGGAAATTCGCCGGTTAGAGAGGCGCTACATGAACTAAAGGCGGGAGGATATCAAGGGTATTATAGTTTTGAGTGGGAGAAGCTTTGGCATCCTGAGATTCAGGAACCAGAAATCGCGATTCCACATTTTGCGAAAAATTTCACGAAATTGTTGATGTAAATTATGACATCTAAAGACAAACATACCTTCGACGCCATCGTCATCGGATCCGGAATCAGCGGCGGCTGGTCTGCCAAAGAACTCACGGAGAAAGGCCTAAAAACCTTGTTACTCGATCGCGGGAGAGATGTGAAGCATGTCGTTGATTACCCCACCACTTTAGCGAATCCTTGGGATTTACCACACCGTGGGCAAGTGCCATTAGAGCTGAAAAAGGAATATAAAACCGCGAGTAAAAACTATATTTTTTCGGAGGCAACGGCGCATTTTTTGACCAAAGACGGGGAGCAGCCCTACATTCAAGATAAACCATACGACTGGATTCAGGCTTACCACGTGGGCGGTCGTTCCCTGTTGTGGGGTCGTCACACGCAGCGTTGGAGTAACTTTGATTTCACCGGTCCTGAGCGCGATGGCTTCGCGGTCGACTGGCCCATTCGTTACAATGACATCGCGCCTTGGTACAGTTATGTGGAGAAGTTTGTCGGAATTTCGGGTAATAAAGATGGCTTAGAAACATTGCCAGATGGGGACTTTATCAAGCCCTATGAATTGTCTTGTGTGGAGAAGCATTTTGGGAAAGTGGTGAATCAAAAATACCCGGATCGACATGTTATCATCGCCCGCACAGCGAACCTAAGTCAAGCAGATAAAATCCATACTTCTGTGGGAAGAAGTCAATGCCAAAACCGTAACCTCTGTGATCGCGGTTGCCCTTATGGGGGTTATTTCAGCAGTAATTCCGCGACTTTGCCTGCGGCTTATAACACGAGAAATTTAACCTTAAAACCACATTCCGTCGCGCATTCCATCATCTATGATGAGCATAAAAAGAAGGCGGTCGGTGTTCGGGTGGTAAACGCGCTGACGAATGAAATGGAAGAGTATTTTGCGTCGATCATATTTGTGAATGCTTCACCTTTGGCCACTAACCTAATCCTCTTAAATTCCACTTCCTCGCGCTTCCCGAATGGCCTGGGAAATGACTCCGGCATCTTAGGAACGCACCTGGCCTTCCACAGCTACCGCGGCAGAATTACGGCAGAATACGATGGGGATTTAGAATACACCACCGCAGGGAAAAGACCAACCTCCGGCTACATCCCGCGCTTCCGAAATGTCTACAAACAGGAGACCGATTTCCTGCGAGGCTATGCGAGCAATCTTTCCGCTTCACGTATCGTCGAAAATGCGTCCGATTTAGTCGGCGAATCCTTAAAGAATTCCTTATTGAATCAAAAGCTGGGCAACTGGCACATCAACGTGGGCATGATGGGGGAGACGATTCCGAAGGCACATTCGACGGTTCGCTTGGACGCACATCTTAAAGATAAATACGGCATTCCTCAGCTTCGCGTTTCCATAGGCTACGACGAAAACGATGAGAAAATGTTGAAAGATTTCCATCAACAATTCACCGAAATGTACTCCGCAGCAGGCTTCCACAACATTCAGCCTATCGATACGAAACGTCTGCCTGGAAACGAGAACCACGAGATGGGTGGAGTGCGTATGGGAAGGGATCCTAAAACCTCCATGCTAAACGCCTTCAATCAATTGCACCACTGCAAAAATGTGTTTGTGACTGATGGCTCTTGCATGACATCTACTTCTACGCAGAATCCATCACTGACCTACATGGCTTTGACGGCGCGGGCCGTGGATTATGCAATGAAAGAGAGAAAGAAACTTAACTTATAATTTTATGAATTGGCCTATCATTCGATCTGGTTTTATCTTTATTCTAGTACTATTTAGTATGTCTAAAAGTGAAGGACAAATTTCAGGCGCCTTGAAAATAAAAGGCATCCCAAGGGAACTTGTTTGGGAAAATAAACCGAAAAGTTTTCAAGTTACCCCCACATCTCTACAAATCATTTCCGGTGAAAAAACCGATATGTTCCGAGATCCAAATGTGACTTATAATACGGATAATGCCCCTAAATTACTGTTTGAGGCGGACTCTAATTTTGTTTTCACAGCATCGGTGGAGCATGCTTTTGCTTCTAAATGGGACGGTGGCGCTTTGGTCATTAAACAAGATAGTCTGAACTGGGTAAAATGCTGTTTCGAAAAAGATTATACGGGTGCTAAAAGAGTGGTCAGCGTCGTGACTAAAGGGATTTCGGATGACTGCAACTCCGTAGAAATAAAAGGGAATAAAGTCTATTTTAAAATTGCCAAAGCAAACAACGTCATCACCCTGTATTATTCAATAACAGGAAAAAGCTGGTATTTATTTAGACACTTCACCTTCGATACCAGCGGCCCTTTCAAAATCGGTTTCTTATCACAGTCGCCTACAGGTACTGAATGCACCGTAACTTTCCGAGATATTTACTATTCACCAAAGAAAATTAAAGATCCCTACACAGGAGAATAATAGCCTACTCACCTGAAACATTTTTAATAGTTTTTTATTTAATACTAGCCTATTTAAATCAACCTTGGTAATTTTAAGTACACATCAACAAACAATCATACATGAATAAAATTTTGGTGATTGGTGCGGGCGGACAATTAGGTACCGAACTCACCAAAGCCTTGGTCGATACCTATGGTAGCGATTCGGTCATTGCGACGGATTTTCAGGAAAGTGCAAAATCTACTTTTTCGTATTGCCGTTTTGCCTGCCTAAATGTATTGGATAAAGAGGCCGTCGCTCAATTAATTCAAGAGGAGAAGGTCACACAGATTTATCATTTAGCGGCGATTCTCTCTGCAAACGGCGAGAAAAATCCCATTCAAGCCTGGGATATCAACATGCAGGGATTGTTGCATGTTTTGGAATTAGCCAGAGAATACAAGATTGAGAAAGTGTTTTGGCCTAGTTCTATTGCTGTTTTTGGCCCAAATACACCCAAATCAAATACCCCTCAAGACGCCGTCAAAAATCCCACCACCGTTTACGGTATTTCAAAATTAGCGGGAGAACACTGGTGTGATTATTATTTTAAAACCTATGATGTAGATGTTCGAAGCTTGCGATTTCCGGGGCTCATCGGGTATAAATCAGCACCGGGCGGTGGCACAACTGATTACGCTGTAGATATTTATTACAAAGCACTTCAAGGGGAAAACTTCACCTGTTTTTTACAAGAGGATACCTATTTGCCCATGATGTATATGGAGGATGCGGTAAATGCGACCCTTCAATTAATGGCTGCACCCGCTTCTGATATCTCTATCCGGACAAGCTATAATGTCGCTGGAATGAGTTTTTCTCCTCAGGAAATATTCGAAAGTATTCACTCCCATTTTCCTGAGTTTAGCATTCAATATGCCCCAGATTTTAGACAAAAGATTGCAGATACTTGGCCCGCAAGTATCGATGATTCCTTTGCTAGAAAGGATTGGGGATGGAAGGCTGCTTTTGACCTACCTGCCATGACTACTGAAATAATCACTAAATTACCGAACCATCTTTCTAAAAAATAACCTATGTACGAGCAATATAAAACCATCATCTCGAAAGAAATTGAGTCCATTAAAGAGGCTGGATTATACAAAAAAGAGCGTGTTATTACTTCCCCGCAAGCGGCAGAAATTACGATTCAGGGGGGAAATAAAGTATATAATTTTTGTGCGAATAACTACTTAGGTCTTTCCTCGCATCCAGCTGTCATTCAGGCCGCAAAAGAGGCGATCGATACACACGGTTTTGGTTTATCATCTGTCCGATTTATTTGTGGAACTCAGGATATTCATAAAACCTTAGAACAAAAAATTTCGGACTTTTTAGGCACGGAGGATACGATTCTTTATGCTGCAGCTTTTGATGCAAATGGAGGAGTTTTCGAACCCTTGTTAGGTGAAAAAGATGCCATTATTTCAGATGCTCTAAATCACGCTTCCATCATTGATGGTATTCGTTTATGTAAGTCGATGCGTTACCGCTATGAGCACAATTCGATGGAGGATTTAGAAGCGAAATTACAACAGGCGGTGGCGGATGGTGCCGTGCAAAAAATGATTGTGACAGACAGCGTATTTTCGATGGATGGGACGATTGCCCAATTGGATAAAATCGTAGCCTTAGCGGAGAAGTATGAAGCCTTAATCATGATTGATGAGTGCCACTCTTCTGGCTTTATGGGGAAAACGGGTCGTGGTGTACACGAACTGAAAGGGGTAATGGGTAAAATTGATATTATCACTGGAACGTTAGGCAAGGCGCTAGGCGGCGCTTCTGGTGGATTTACCTCTGGCCGAAAGGAAATAATCGATCTATTAAGACAGCGATCTAGACCTTATTTGTTTTCAAATACCTTAGCTCCATCCATTACAGGGGCGTCAATTGCTGTTTTTGATATCTTATCTAAAACAACCGAATTGCGCGATCGATTAGAAGAAAATACGGCCTATTTCAGAGAGCGAATCGTCGCTGCAGGTTTCGATGTCAAGCCAGGCGAACACCCGATTGTCCCTATCATGTTATATGATGCCGTTATCTCCCAAAAAATGGCGGAAAAACTATTGGAAAAGGGAATTTACGTGATCGGCTTTTATTATCCGGTAGTGGCCAAAGGCCAAGCCAGAATCCGCGTTCAAATTTCTGCTGGCCATACAAAAGAACAATTAGATCACGCGATCGCTTCCTTTAAGGAGGTAGGTAAAGAGCTGGGGGTGATTAAATAAGATTTATTTTGCATCATTCCAGCCATCTAAAATGCCTGATTTAATGTCATCATAGTTCGAAATAAAAAATACAACTAAAACAATCCAAAGAATCGCTTTCCAGTTGTTGCGAACAAGTGTTTTTAAGTCGTTTATTAACTGATTCATATCTGTGATTTTAATGGTGAAATTAAATTCGTAGGGTTTGGTTTCAGTTGATTTGCTAAATTCTGACAAGTCGGTTTTCAACGCTTCCCCAAGCATCTTTAACGAATAAAGACTCGGTTTTACTTCGTTGTTTTCGATTCGTTGAATGGTCCGAAGCGTCAAACCCGTTTGTTCAGAAAGATCCTTTTGAGAATAGTTCAAACTGGTTCTAAGCTCTTTCAATCTGGCACCAAAATCCATGTGCAAATATGATTGTTAATGTTTTGAAATTGTGGACAAGAAGACGTCATTGAGACGACATTTTGCCTTCCGCAAGGCAATTATACGAATTATTTATTTTTTAATGTCTTGAATATGGCCAAAAACAAGCACAAAATCCCCCTCCAAGTCAGGAACAGAAAGTGAAAAATTTATAGTATACTTACCCGACTAAAACCTATTTAAACACCATGAAAAAACTATACATCCTCCTGCTTTCCTGCCTTGCCTGGACAGCATCTGCTCAAGACGGCACAATTTATCCATTAGAAGCCCCCAAAGAACCGAATGCCATTCCTCTAAACACCGGCTCTGTGAAAGACCAACCGGCGCCAGAAACCTGGTTCAAACAATGGGGCGATCCAATGGCCAGAAACATTTCGAAAGCGACTTTAACTCCATTTTTCCCAGAAAAAGGGAAGGCAAATGGAACGGTTGTCATCGTTGTACCTGGAGGTGGGTACCGTTGGCTTTCGATGGGAAATGAGGGCTGGGAAGTCGCTGAGGCTTTGGCCAAAAAAGGGATCACCGCCTTCGTCCTAAAATATAGACTATTCCCAACGGCTGAAAAACTAGAAGACTTCACCGCCTGGATGAACCGCCCGCGTCCTGCACCAGCTCCAGCTACTTCTAAATCAGATAGTGCAAAAAACACGAATCCGATGGCCCAAATGGATTTATCTAATCAATTAGAAGATGCCGAAGCCGCTTATGCGATGATTATAAAAAACGCCGCAACTTGGGGCTTAGATACGAAGCGAATTGGGATGATTGGTTTCTCTGCTGGAGCGGGATTAACGATGCATGCGACGCTGCACTCTAAAACGATGAAGCTGGCATTTATCGGACCTATTTATGGTGGGATGGGCCCAGTGAATGTTCCCGCAGATGCGCCGCCTATGTTTAATGTGATTGCCTCAGATGACTTTTTGTTTAACTCCCAATTTGGGGTGATAGATTCTTGGTTCAAAGCGAAAAGACCGGTGGAGTTTCACTTATACCAAAACGGTGGTCACGGATTTGGCCTAGGCAATCCGAATCGCACCAGCAACAAATGGTTTGATGCCTTTATGCACTGGCTAGAGGTGAATAAACTAATTTGATTTTAGTCTAGCATAAAGCAATTCTAATGACTTCTTGTGTGCAAGAAGCGTGGCGCCTTGCGTGCGCGCTTTCTTCGCATCCCATAATGCGGGGAATGAAACTTTTCCATGCGAGAGAGAGTACATCCAAAACAAATCAATGAAATTGATAAAGAGATTTGCACGATAAAACAAGGAGGCTTTTTCGATTTGGAAACCTAATTTTTGCAGAGTTCTTTCATTGAAAAAATAGGAGGTCCCTA
>JBJOIV010000079.1:0-8407 GCA_046046955.1 Bacteroidota bacterium
TCAGATAGAAATGGCATTATTTACCTACGAAACAAAAAAAGATACACGTTCCGGTTTTGGAGCAGGAATGGAGTATTTAAGTCAACATAATCCTAAGGTAGTGGCTTTATGTGCTGATTTAATCGGTTCATTGAAATTAGAAGGTTTTATTAAGAATAGCCCGGAACGTTTTTTCCAAACAGGTATCGCTGAAGCGAACATGATTGGTATTTCAGCAGGTTTAACTTTAGGTGGATTTATTCCATATGCTACGACGTTTGCTAACTTTGGAACGGGTCGTGTATATGACCAAATTCGTCAATCAGTAGCCTATTCAGGAAAGAATGTAAAGATCTGTTGCTCTCATGCTGGTTTAACACTAGGAGAGGATGGAGCCACGCACCAAATCTTAGAAGATATTGGATTAATGAAAATGCTTCCAGGAATGGTGGTTATTAATCCATGTGATTACAATCAAACGAAAGCAGCTACCATCGCTATAGCAGATTATGAAGGTCCTGTTTACTTACGTTTTGGACGCCCAGTTGTTCCGGTATTTACACCTGAAGATCAGAAATTCGAAATTGGTAAGGCTTTACATTTAGTAGAAGGTAAAGACGTGACTATTTTAGCAACTGGACACTTAGTGTGGGAAGCTATTCAAGCTGCTGAAGCCTTATTAGAAAAAGGAATCAATGCGGAAGTAATCAATATCCATACAATCAAACCATTGGACGTTCAAGCTATCTTAGCTTCAGTGAAAAAGACGGGATGTGTGGTTACAGCTGAAGAGCACCAATACAATGGAGGTTTAGGTGATTCAGTTGCTCAATATTTAGCGATGAATCACCCCACACCAATGGAATTTGTAGGTGTAAATGATTCATTCGGTGAATCAGGTAAACCAGCTGAATTAATGGAAAAATACGGCTTAAATGCGAATGCGATTGTAGAAAAAGCTATCAAAGTAATGGCACGTAAATAATCCCTAGAAGGGATATCCAATACCAATATTAAACTCAATTGGGTTTTGTCCTCCTTCGAAAGAAGTCTGCGGCAAAACCCATTTTTCATTTAGAGGATTGGCTGGGTTGATCACTTTGGTAGCTAAATCGAGGCGTAACAGGAAAAAGTCGAAATCCCAACGTAAACCAAACCCAGTTCCCACAGCTATCTGATTATAAAATTCATCGAACCTAAACTGAGTCGTAACATCTGTGTTTCCTTGGCTCATATTCCAAACATTTCCGGCATCAACGAAGAATGCACCGTTCATTTGGCCAAATAAAGAGAAGAGTTTAAAACGATATTCTAGAGACGATTCAAGAAGAATGCTACCCGGTTGTTCGACTAAATTAGAGGAGGAAACATAGGAACCGGGTCCTAATCTTCTAGGTTTCCACGCTCTAACGCTGGAAGGCCCCCCTATAAAGAAGTTTTTCTCGTAGGGTAACTGGTATTCATTTTCATCACCATACGCATAAGCAACACCACCTAAGACCTTAAAAGCTAGTTGGGAAGTTCGATTTCGTCCCAGCATTTTATATTTACGGTAATCAAAATTAAGCCTCAAAAAACGATAAAATTGAATGTCTTGACCGGAGCTTAATAAATCATTTACAAAATTGAATTTATGACTCTGTATAAAATTCAAAGTAGTTCCTCCTGATTCTAATCCCAATTGAAAGATTGAACCATCTTTTAATTCGTTGGAGGGTAGTAGATCTCGATAAACGTATTGGAACGAAACGCTACTCACAAAGCTGGGATTGAAACTTCGATATAAATTATTCCCTTTTAATTTCAACTCTTGTAGATACAATTTAAACGCATCAGAAGTGGAGGTCTCAGGATAATTACTATTTAGGAGATTAAGATTAACAAGAGATAGCGTAAAGAAGCTTGTTTCCTTCTTTTGCCACGTATATCGCTGGAATAAATTGAAATTGGTTCGTTGATATTCTGGTCTATTAATAAAGTCATAGCCAATCCCTACCGATGTTTTGGCACCATAATAAGCTCCTAAAGTTCGAATGATAGAAGAAGGTAAATAGAGGGTAGGGAAATTAATAGAAGCGGATAAATTCAATTCTAAATTGTTTCTGGTTTCATCGGTATTAATGAATCCTGATTGTGCTTCATATCCTAATCTTGCAGAGAAATCTAAATAATCTAGACTTGAAAAAAGGCGTCTTACTTTGAACGAATTTGTTAAAAAGGGCCCAGGAATACCTCTAAAAACACTTCCGCCTAGTTCAGAACTAAAATTATATTTCTCATTTTGGAACAACTCTATCTTAGGAAATAAACGCGTCCTAGTAGAATCAAAACGAATAGAAACCGTTTTAAACTGATCGGTGAGATAGATATTCTTTAAACTTTGGTTGAATAGATCAACCGAGTACAAATCGTCTTCTTTGAGGTTAATTAACTTACTTAAACTCTTTATAGGTGGATATAAGGCCGGATTACCAAAGGGATCCAGAATAATGAATTCAGGTAACCCGATGCGATAGAGACGATCGTAATTAGGAATGGAAGTTCGATTCTTGAATTCAGGTATTTTATAGAAAAGAGATACATTTCGTAAAGTGGAATCTTTTCTATCGTTTAATCGAATACCTACCGCATCAGGGGAGAAATAATAATAACCCTCATTTCGTAAATGATGACTTAATTGCTCTTTCTCCTGTTTAATCAAAGATAGTTTCAAGCGTTCCATGGGGCGGATGAGACTATTTTCTTTTAAATACTCACTGACATGAGTGGCCAAAATAGGATTGTCTACCGAGATTGAATCTTCTTTTGTAAAATAACTTGGTTCCCCTTCTTGAATTCGGAAAGAAATAGTCAACAGATTACCAACTGAGTCAATTTCTGGTGAGATTTGTGCACTTAAAAAGCCATTCTCCCGATAATAACGCAGGATTTGATTTTGATTACTTGATAACCAAGTAGCATTATAAGCGGGATTGGGTGATTTGAAGAATTGAATAAAACTAGGCTTAATTCCCAGAGAATCTTTTCTTTTTCTTTTATTGCCCAGATAAGTATATAATTTTGCAGGCAGCAATCTTTTGTACGAGTTTTTAATACCTAACACATTGTTACGTAATTCAACACTGGAAATTTGCTGATTACCTACCAGATTAATTTGATTGATGATAGGTTCTTTCATTTCAAATGCCTGATATTGGCTACATGAAAACAGGCCTAAACACAAAACAATAAAACCGATAATTGATTGATTCTTCAAGAGATGCTAAGTAATAAACAAATAAAGTTAATTAATTCCCTACATTCTAAAAAAGGTAGAAAAGAGAATGATTTATTTTTAGTAGAAGGGGAGAAGTCGCTGCTTGAATTAGTTAAATCTGATTTTTCAGTTGAGTTCTTCGTGCTAGCGGAGAATCAAACCGATTTACTTAATGAATTAAGCCTTAAATCTCCTGCTTATATATACACAGTCAGCGAGGAGCAATTAACTAAACTAAGTACATTGGTTACTAATCAAGTTGGATTAGCAGTTGTTAAGCAAAAGCAATTCAATCAATTTAAAATCAACTCGCCTTACACGATTGTTTTAGATGGCATCAGAGACCCAGGTAATTTAGGTACGATTATTCGTATTTGTGATTGGTATGGCTTTAAGCAATTAGTCTTATCGGAGGATTGTACTGAGTTTTATAATCCCAAAGTCATCATTTCAACCATGGGATCATTTTCAAGAATTGAATTCACCTATGTTGATTTGCCAACATTCTTTAAAAGTCATTCTGAGATCAAGAAAATAGGAGCCGTATTGAATGGGGAAAATATCCATACGTATGCTTTTCCTGAAAAAGCTTTTATTATTCTAGGTAATGAATCAAACGGAATAAGGGAAGAGATAATCGATACCTTGGATGAAAAGATTACGATTCCTGCTTTTGGTGAAGCAGAATCATTAAACGTAAGTATCTCTACCGCTATTATAGCTGATAATTTAAGACGTTTTATCCTGAGCTAAATACTTCTCAATCGCCCAGTGAGCCACATACAATAGCGGGGTAAAAAGAATGGCTACAAAGAATTTGTAGAAATAATTATTGAAGGAAACGTTCATCCATTGACTAAACGTCCAATTTCCAAAAAGATAGAAAGCAATACCAATAACCAGCACACTATCTAATAATTGAGAAATAAGTGTCGATCCAGTTGCTCTTAACCAAATATGTTTCGACCCAGTTTTTGCTTTGATTTTCTCAAAAACAAGTGCATCTATAATTTGGCTGACTAAAAAGGCTGATAAGGATCCTAAAATGATTCCTAAACCTTGTCTGAAAATCCGTGAAAAAGCCTGATTAATATTGAAATTTTCAGAACCCTTATTCACCTCTACCCAAAAATCAGCAGGAACTAATAAGGTAGCGGTGTAAATAATAAAAAAGGAGAATGCGATGAATAGGGCAGTCGTAAAGGAAATAAAACGAACGCCTTTCTTTCCAAAATAGTCATTAATGATATCTGACGTAATAAAAACCAAGGGCCAATTCAAAGCTCCTGCCGTTTGATTTAAATCCCAAAACTCCCCCCAAGGTGTCGCCCAATGCAAAGGAGAAAACCCGAGTGTTTTTTCAATAGAAACAATCTTGACACCAATAATCTCGGCTACAATAGCATTCGTCAAAAATATTCCGAACAGGAATATAAAAAGCTTTTGCTTCCGAGAAAATTGGTCAAAAATCATTTGCGGTAATTTTCAAAATGAAGCGCTATTTTATCTAATGCAACACTTAATTGCTCTACATGAGGAAGAAATACAATTCTAAAATGATCCTTCTCTTTAAAATTAAATCCTTGACCACCTACCACGAGAATCTTTTGTTCTTCTAACAAAGACATCACAAAATGATTATCGTCCTCGAAGTTAAACTTCGATAAGTCAATTTTCGGGAATAAATAGAGTGCGCCTTTCGGTTTAACGGCACTAACACCGTCAATCGCATTCATTCTTTCATAAGCTAAGTTCATCTGACGATTTAAACGTCCTTCTTTAGCGACTAAATCATTGATGGACTGGTATCCACCTAAGGCAGTTTGAATACCATATTGCGTAATCACATTGGCACATAAACGTGTACTAAAAAGGAAATTTAGACCTTCAATATAGGATTTTGCTTTATGTTTTGCACCTGTTAAAATCATCCAGCCCCCTCTAAAACCTGCCGCGCGGTAGTTTTTAGATAATCCACCCATCGTGATGATTAAGATATCGTCAGATAATCCGGCAGCTGTATGATGAGGAGTTCCGTCAAACAATATTTTATCATAGATTTCATCCGCAAATAGAACTAATTGGTGTTTAGCGGATAAAGCAACAACTTGCTTCACCGTTTCCTTCGAGTAAACTGCACCCGTAGGGTTATTCGGATTAATTAAAACAATAGCTCTTGTTTTAGACGTGATTTTAGACTCCATATCCGCGAGGTCTGGAGCCCAATCTTTGGCCTCATCACAAGTATAATGAACTGCTTTCCCACCGGCTAATCCCGCCACTGTAGTCCATAAAGGGTAATCTGGGGAAGGAATTAATACTTCATCATCCGAATTCAATAAAGCCGTCATGACCAAAGAGATCAATTCGCTTACTCCGTTTCCGATGTAGATATCTTCAATTAATATATTTTTAACTCCTAAATTCTGATAGTACTGCATTACTGCTTTACGCGCTGCAAATAATCCCTTAGAATCTACATATCCCTGAGCATTTCGTATATTTACAATTATATCATGGACGATTTCATCTGGAGTCTCAAAGCCAAAGGCGGCAGGATTACCAATATTTAACGAAGTGATCTTGTAACCCTGATTTTGAAGCGATAACGCTTTATCATATACAGGCCCACGAATTTCATACTTGAGGTGATCAAGTCGTTTAATTTTTAATATATACATGCTAATTTTGATAGAATTGTAAAAATAGCAATTAAATTTTATTGAATTTAACCGATTATATGAATTTAAAGGAAATAGGTGTCTTATTGGTTGGGATTTACCTCATTACATCTCTTTTAATGGCGTATAAATATTATGTTGCCAAAGGGTCGGTTTATAAGGTTTCTAGATTCATTGTTTTCAGGTACCTTTTGCGTTTTGTACTTCTTTCGGCCTTTATGCTATTGACTTTTTATAGCTTACAGGTAAAACAAACCTATTCTAATTCAATTCAAAATAAGCAAGAATATTTATTCGGGATAGCTAAAGATGCCTCCAGCTTAACTTGGAACCAATTGCAATCAAAAGTGAAGGACTTGTCTGAAAATAGCACCTTTGGATTAATTCTTTACGACAATAAAGAAAAACGATGGATGCAAGTGATACCTCAAACTGATCAAGATTCATTTCTAAATTTAATTGAACAACACGCCATAAGTTCTACACAGTTTCCACATCATGTGTATACCGAATTTAACACTCCCATTATTAACAATGAAGCTATTTTACATTTTCAAAAAGTAAAAAATACTTGGGAAAAATCAGAAAATTTAAAAGAGAATAATTCCATATTCAATACGAATGAGTTGAATAACTGGATAACGGGTTCCTACCTAAAAATATATTTAGTAATTTTAATAGTGCTTTTGTTGTTCATAGATAGTGTATTTACGGCAAAAGCAATCAAAATATAAATGTTCCCAACTCTATTTTACATATTTATATTATTCTACGAGGGTTTGTTTAACACCTCGTCGAAGCAGTATAATGTTGCCATTGCTGAAATTAACCAGCAAGTTCAAGCAAAAAATTACAAGCAAGCATTAATTGGGGCTAAATCTATTAAGAAGGCTACCATTTTTGTTAATCCAGAAATCGAAAGATTAATCGCAGTTCTTGAATTAAAGTCAAGAAAGAATGGGATTGAGAAGCAAGCATTGGCTTTGAATTCTCAAAGCATGGATATAGATATCTTATTAAGTCATTTTGCTGCTAATGCGGGGAGTCAACAGAAAGGATTAGTTGATTTACAGAATTCTATCAAGAAAAATGGGAATGTAGATACCTTAGTGAAAACATATGAATTGTACGCATTCAATTTTCATCAGAACAAATTAAAGAAACAAGCTAAATCAACTCAGATGATAAGTCAAACTCAAAAAATTAATACGCAAGAAGCGTTATCTTTACTTGATTTGATGAAAAAGAAGCAAAAGAATTTCATTTATTAATAAGACAAACCATGAGTAATGCCCCTTATCAATTCCCAGATCAAACCTCTTTTTATAAAGGAAAAGTGCGTGATGTTTATGGAATTGGAGATCATTTGTTAATGATTACCTCTGATCGTATTTCTGCATTTGATGTGGTTTTACCACGTTTGATACCTTATAAAGGGCAAGTGTTAAATCAAATTGCGAGCTATTTCTTGCAAAAAACTGCAGATATCGTTCCTAATTGGTTACTAGCAACCCCTGATCCCAATGTGGCTTTTGGTCTAAAATGCCAGCCATTTCCTATTGAAATGGTGATTAGAGGTTATTTGGTTGGACATCTTTGGAGAGAATATAAGGCTGGTAAACGTAGTGTTTGCGGAGTTTCACTTCCTGAAGGTTTGGTAGAAAATCAACAGCTACCGACTCCCATTATTACGCCAACTACAAAAGCAAGCGAAGGACATGATGAAGATATTTCCGTAGAAGAGATAATCTCTCAAGGAATTGTCTCTAAAGAATATATGGATGAATTATGTCAAATAACACATCGATTGTTTCAAAGAGGGCAGGAGATGGCAGCAGAAAAGGACCTTATTTTAGTTGACACTAAATATGAATTTGGTCTTTACGAAGGTAAAATCATGTTGATGGATGAAATCCATACACCTGATTCATCCCGTTATTTCTATAAGGCACCTTATGCTGAATTATTTGCGAAAGGTTTAGCTCAGAAACAATTATCGAAGGAATTTGTCAGAGAGTGGCTTATCGCCAATAACTTTCAGGGTAAAGAAGGGCAACAAATACCTACGATTACCGATGAATTCGTCCAACAAATATCAGAAAGATATATTCTTTTGTATGAAGAAATCACTGGTTTAAAATTCCAAAAAGAACCACAAGAAGATCTATATAACCGTATTTATACAAACACCATTCAGTATTTGCAACATGTCTAACATTAATTCATTTCAACTCGAACAAAACGAAAGTTATGCCGTAATTGATTGGAAGGCTGAACAATTAGCCACTACTAATTCTGAGGAATTAGAAAATGCTATTCGCCTTTTGTTTAAAAAAGATTACGCTAACATCATCTTAAATCTTTCAAAAACTGCAGAAATAGACGGTTACGGAGTATCAGCCATTCGTAAGGGCACTAAGATTTGCACGAACGAGGGTGGCTTATTCGTCGTAGTTACGAAAAATGAAGAAATCGCTGAGAGATTAGATAC
>JBJOIV010000080.1:0-8404 GCA_046046955.1 Bacteroidota bacterium
AAGGCGTCATTAATTAAGCAATGTGCTGATTTAGTGAACGACAAGAAGATCGAGGGTATCTCTGAGATTCGCGATGAGTCAGACCGCCAAGGTATGCGTATTGTATTCGATCTAAAGCGTGACGCGGTAGCGAATGTGGTATTGAATAACTTGTACAAGCATACAGCGTTACAATCATCGTTCTCGGTGAATAACGTAGCCTTAGTGAAAGGTCGTCCGATGATGTTGAATCTAAAAGACTTGATTCACCACTTCGTAGAGCACAGAAATGAAATTATCGTACGTCGTACACAATACGATTTACGTGAGGCACGTAAGCGTGCTCATATTTTGGAAGGCTTTATTATTGCGCTAGATAACCTAGATGCGGTAATTAAATTAATCCGTGAGTCGAAAGATCCGAATTCGGCGCAAGAAGGCTTAATGTCTAAATTTAACTTATCAGAACTTCAATCGAAGGCTATCCTGGAGATGCGTTTACAACGCTTAACCGGTATGGAGCGTGAGAAGATCATGAATGAGTTTGCGGAGATTATGAAGTTGATTGAAGATTTGGAAGATATTTTGGCCAAACCTGAACGTCAATTACAGATCATCAAAGACGAATTAAACGACATCAAACAACGTTATGGCGATGAGCGTAGAACGCAAATCAACATGACAGATGAGGAATTCTCTGTAGAAGATATGATTGCGGATGACGAGATGTTAATCACCGTTTCTGCACAAGGTTATATTAAGCGTACGCCGATCACAGAATACCGCTCACAATCGCGTGGGGGAGTAGGTTCTCGTGCGGTAGCAACGAAAGATGATGATTATACCGAGCATTTGTTCTCTGCAACGATGCACAATTGGTTATTGTTCTTCACAGAGCGAGGTAAATGCTTCTGGTTACGCGTTTATGCGGTTCCAGAGGGCTCTAAAGTATCAAAAGGTCGTCCTATCCAAAACTTGATGAATATCGAGAATGGAGACACGATCAGAGCCGTTATCAACGTGAAGTCAATCACAGATCCAGATTACATTGATAATAACTTCATTGTGATGTGTACAGAAGACGGTACAATCAAGAAAACGTCTCTTGAGGCTTATTCTCGTCCGCGTCAAAACGGTATTATCGCGATCACGATTCGCGAAGGAGATCGTTTATTAGACGTCGCATTGACGAATGGTAACAACCAAATCGTTATTGCAACGAATACAGGTCGTTCGGTTCGTTTCGAAGAGACACGTGTTCGTCCGATGGGTCGTTCAGCTGCTGGTGTGAAGGGTATTTGGATCGATGAAGACATCCCGACGGAGAAAGTAATCGGTATGGTTTGCGTTTCTGACCCAGAAGTACAGCAATTGTTAGTGGTTTCTGAGAAAGGTTTTGGTAAGCGTTCTGAAGTAGAAGATTATCGTTTAACGAACCGTGGTGGTAAAGGGGTTAAGGCCTTAAATATCACAGAGAAAACGGGTAACCTGGTCGCTATCAAGGAAGTAAATGATAATAACGACTTGATGATTATTACCAAAGCAGGTATTTTAATCCGTACAAGTGTCGCAGAACTTCGTGTGATGGGACGTAATACGCAAGGGGTTAAATTGATTCGCTTGAAGAATGAATCGGATGAGATTTCATCTGTAACGAAGATCGAAAAAGAACCAGAGCCGGAAGAGGTAGAGGTTGTAGACGGTGTTGAGTTAGTGGATGGCGTTGAGGCAACTAGTGCCGTAACTGAAGCTCCAGAAGGAGGGGAGGAGACTGCATCTGAGGCATCTGCTGAAGAAGTAACTGAAGAATAATTTTACAGGCTCGTATGAAAATACGGGCCTTTTTTTTAATTAAATAAAACAATGAAAAAACTACTTTTATCCCTATTTACGGTGGCTTTGGCGATGAATGCTTCATTTGGCCAAGCAGAAAAAGCGTTAGTTGATGCACAAAAGAAGAACATCAGCGAAGCGATTAAGAAATCTGACGAAGATGTTAAAAAAGCCCCTACAAAGGCTCGTTTATGGTTGACTCGTTCTCAAGCTTATTTGGATTTAGCTTCTTTCCCTGATTCAACATTCGCTTTAACGAATCCAGAGGCAGCTTTCCAAGCTTTGGAATACGCTAACGAAGCTATCAAATTAGACACCAAAGAAGGCAAAAAAGGTTCTGTAGCAAAAGAAGCAGACCAAATGATGGTAGAGAAGAAATTCTCTAACGCTTTCTTAAACATGGGTGTAGTGAAATACCAAGGTAAAGACTATAAAGCCTCTTTACGCTACATGTCTAAAGCTTCTGAAGTTGCTCCAAATGACACCATTACAGCGATGTACACTGGTGTAACGGCGCAATTATGCCAAGAAGATAAGATTGCTCAGGCAGCTTATGAAAAATATATGTCTATTGGTGGTAAAGACTTAGCTATCCTGTATGGTTTGTCTCAAATCTACAAAAACAACAAGGATGAAGACAAAGCTTTAGGAATTATCGAAAAAGCCATCTCAATCTATCCTGCAAACAAAGACTTGAAAGGGGAGAAGTTCAATATGTTAATTGCTTTCAATCGCATCGATCAAGCTATTACACAATTAACTCAAACAACTGCGAATGATCCGAAAGATGGTATTTCTTGGTTAAACTTAGGTTTATTGTACGAAAACAAGGTTTCAGGTTTAAATGATGAGATCAGAAAGATCCAAGATAAATCATCTAAGGTACAAGAAGTGGAACGTCGTTTGACTGCTCAGAATGATCAAATCTCTGCTTTCCAAGATGAAGTTAAGCGTACAAAAGCTAAGTTGAAAACAGCAACGACACCGAAGGCTAAAGCTTCAGTGAACGCACAAGTGGCAAGTTTAGAGGCTAAAGTGAAGGATTTAAATGACGTATTAAAAGGTATTCAAGACGAGAAAGCTGCAGCTGTAGCGGCTGCTGGTGATGCTGCTGCTAACAAGGCTAGAATCGACGAATTGTCTGCTAAAGTAAAGGAAATTCGCACAAACCTGCCTACTTATTATACAAAGGCATTAGAGGCTGATGCAAACAATTATGACGCTTTATATCAAATGGGTGCATACTATTATAATGACGCTGTGGAAATCAAACGTCAGGTTAATGGTATGGATATGAATGAATACAAAAAGACTGGAAAGGATTTAGAAGCGAAATTAGCGGCTAAATACCACGAGGCTTTACCGTATTTCGAGCGTGGATATAAAGTAAAGAAAGACGAAGACTTGAAGGAAATCTTGAAGCAAGTATATCGTGAATTGAAAGACGAAGCTAAATTAGCTGAGTTAGAGAAATAAGTCACTAGTCGTAAGTCACTAGTCGAGAGTTTTAAAAAAAGTAAAGGGCTGCTTAGAAATAGGTGGCCCTTTTCTTGTGGTTTATATTCTATTTAACATAATATAAATTATATAACATTTAGTCGCTAGCTGTCAGTCGCTAGTCTAGAGCCGTTTAATTATTTATTCTCAGTATACTAGTGACTCTCGACTAGCGACTAGCGACTAGTTGCGACTAGCAACTGCGAAGCTCACCGTAAACTCCGTAAACGAATCAGGCACAGAAACCACGGAGATTTGGCCATTGTGAAGTTGAATGATCCGTTCTACGAGTGATAAACCAATGCCATATCCCTTAGAAGATGCGGTATTTTCGCCTCTAAAGAACGGTTGGAAGATGTAGGGTAAATCGTTCGCAGGAATGCCTTTTCCTTCGTTTTTGACGAAAATTTGAATGGAATTACCGGAATTCTTGAAGCTAACTTGGGCTGATTTTGAAGGGCTGAATTTGCAGGCATTCTCCATTAAATTCTTCAAAGCTGTTAAGATGAGCTTGTCATCGCCTTTTACCAATAACATTTCTTCGTCCTCTGGCATGTGTGAGGTATCGATACTGACCTTGTAAGCGCTGTTTAGCTTTTGAGTTAAGCTTCTCGCTTCCCAAAGTATTTCATCAATTCTCCACTCATTAAAGCCTGCCTGGCTGTCAGAAAGACTTAATTTGTTCAGTTCTAAGAGTGATTCAGTGATGGCAGCTAAATCCTGGGTGTCTTCGAGTACTGAGCTGATGGTTTTTTTGTAATCGCCTGTTTCTCTTTCCTTTAGTAGACTCACTTCTAATTGGGAAGAAATTTTCGTTAATGGGTTCTTTAACTCGTGCGAAACGTTAGCGATAAAAGTTTTTTGCAGTTTAAAGGCGTTTTCGATACGTTCTAGTAGTCGATTGACCGTAGACACCATCTTCCCTATTTCGTCCTCAAAATCAGGCGATTTCAGGCGTTCTTCAAGACGTTTAGGTGATAATTTATCAACTTGTTGGATTACTTCTGAGATGGGATTAACGGCTTGTCCGGCAAAAAACCAGCCTGAGAGCACAACAATCAGGATAAATAAGAGAAATAAGGCGATGAGAATGTTCTTTAGATCCTTGGCATTTTCAGCGGAATACTGGTCTACAGCACCTGCAAAAACGACCAAACGACCCTGCGGTGTCGCAAAAACCGTTCCTAAAACCTCAATATCCTCTCGTTGGAAGCGTATTTCTTGCTTTTGGCGTACTTGTTTAATTAGATCTACATCGATATGAAGATTAATGCTGTCATTCGAGGCATAGATTCGCTCGTTGCATAAATCATACACTAAAATGCTCTCTCGGTACAATAAATCACGGTTTGTTTGACCGATGATCCCCATTAACTTAGAGTCAACTTGGTTTACATTGACTAATAACTGGGCAGTGGTGTTCGCTTTTTGGCGTAAACGACTATAAAATTTATCCTTGTAATTTTCTTGAGTGAAAATGTAGATAATGAAATAAGATACGAATAGAATCGCAGAAACGAGGTAGGTAAACTGATAAGTCAGCCTGGATCTAATCTGCATTTTATTCGTTTTTTAAGATATAACCTCTGCCAAATTGGGTGTGAATCAACTTACTCGAAAAGCCTTTATCGACTTTCTTACGCAGGTAATTTACGTATACTTCAATCAAATTGGAGCTATTTTCATCTTCTACCTCCCAAATATTCTCCGCAATTTGTGCCTTCGAAATAACCATCTCCTGATTACGCAGGAAGTATTCCAATAGTTGAAACTCCTTAGAAGTTAAGTTAATCGACTGACCAGACCGAGTCACTAATTTAGAAATCAGATCCATTTCTAAATCAGCAAATTTTAACGTTTGGGCGTCTAATTGGGTTTGAGAGGAACGCTTTAATAAGGCCTTAATGCGAGCTAAAAACTCCTTGAAATCAAATGGTTTACCTAAATAATCGTCAGCACCTGCCTCAAAACCAACCAATTTGTCATCCGTTGTACTCAAGGCGGTGAGCATTAATATGGGGGTTTGAATTCCCTCAGCCCTTAATTGTTTACAAAGTTCAATACCATTGATGCCAGGTATAATGATGTCGGAAACGATTAATGAGTAGGTATTTCTCAAGGCTAATTGCTTCGCGATTGTGCCATCATAAGCTACCTCTACCTCATAGTTGTTCTCTTCTAACCCTTGTTTTAAGGATTGAACCGTTTTCGGTTCGTCTTCTATGAGGAGTATTTTAATCATTATTTTAAGATGGATAGTAGGTCTGCAGGCGAGTAATTGATGGATTTCAATACTTTATTATCTGAAATACGATAGACCTTCCAAACCCCATTCTCTTCCTTAATTTCAGCCTCTGTGCCATCTTTATCCCAGTAAAATTTCACCGTATTTTCGGCCTCTTCTAGGCTTGCGCACGCTTTGGACATATTAGAACGTTGCACTTCATTGAATAATTCGACGAATTTTTCACCCATTCCAAACTCCAAAACAGCCCCTGATAATACATATTGTAAGTCACAAAGCGCGTCTGCAATCTCTACAATGTCATTCGCTGCAATAGCTTCCTTTAATTCGTCTAACTCTTCTGCTAATAAACTAACGCGTAGATTACAACGTTCAATCGCCGGAATAGTGGGTTGAGCTAAAATAGGAGCTCCAAAAGTCTGGTGGAATTGCGCCACCTGGTTTAATGAATCTAATTTTTCCATATCAATCATTCAATTTATTAAAATTAAACAATTAATCGGGCTCTTACAATATGAAGGGAAAGGTCGATTTTCGAAAATACAATTGTGCACAAGTGTGGATAACTTGTGGATAACTTCAAGAGATTATGTGGATAAGTCCCGTTTTGTTTACATTCCTTAATTACAAAGGTTTGCTTTCGGTGAATGTTCCATCTGTATAAAAGATCAATACTCGCTCGATTTTCTTAGCTAGGTGTGCTGTTGTAGCAGGTGCTACCGCTGGAACCACCGTTTTTGGACTACTTTCTCTAGGCCGTCTGAGATTCGATTGTACGATCGTTTGTTCAGCTAAAGTATTTTTAGGCGATTCTGGGGCGTTAGGAATTACGGCATCAAAAAGTGAGGGAGTAACAGATGTCGGAGTACTTGTCACCTTGGGTGCAGAAACAGTAATTGACAATTCTCTTTTATCGTCTAATAATTCCTCTGCAGGAATTTCAGGGAAGGCGATGAGAATCTTTTGTACAACATCTAAGCTAGGTTTGTTTCTCCCTGAAAGAATATGAGAGATACTGCTACGAGGAATACCTAAGGTATCAGCAAATTGAGAGGCACTTAGTTTCTTTGCCTGAATTAACAATTCTATTTTTGCGCTTAGATTCATTTTTGTAAACAAGATTATTGTATTACAAAATTAAACAAATGTGGAGAATTTACAAATCTTAATTTAAGAAAATGGAAGTTTACAAAAGTGACACGCAATCAGAATGCAATGTAATCAGTTTACTTTTGTATAAACCACCAATCGCCTTTTTGAAGTCCTTCTTAGACATACCTAATTGATCATAGATATCTTCAGCAGGGCTTTTATCATGGAGGTAAAGGACACCATTATTATCTTTAATTGCTTGCAATACTTTCTCCACTTGTGAATCCAAACGTAACCTTCCTACTGGTTCCAAACGTAAATCAAGACGTCCATCTTCGCGTAAGTTTTCAATGTATACAAATGTACTTTGGCCTAATATTACATTTGTAAATATTTCATTTTTGAATAACATTCCAATTTTACAATTGTCAACCAAGCATTTTATACCTAAGTCTGTGTATTCAAAAGGAACAGCTTCGATCTTTGTTCCTGCTGCAAAGCGATTCTCTTCGTCTTCGATAAAGGCAGGTAGGAAATTCTCGATTCTTGCAGAGGCTACGATTCGATCTGTTTGGGCATCTAAATAAATATAGACTAGGTAGGATTTCCCAACAACCATTTTTTGGTATTGCTGGCTAAAAGGAACAAAAAGGTCTTTAGCTAAACCCCATTCCAAGAAAACGCCCAAAGGAGTTACGGATTTTACTTCTAAATAGGCGAACTGCTTAATCGTTGCAAAGGGTTTTAATGTCGTTGCAATAATTCGGTCTTCTGAATCACGGTAGATGAATACATCTATATAAGCATCGATTTCATACGTTTCAGGCACGTACTGCAAGGGTAATAAGATTTCATCCTCATAGCCATCTAAATATAGGCCAAAAGGTACTTCCTTAATGATGCGTAGATGATTGTATTCACCAATTCTTAATTCATTTTCCATAAAAAAGCCCGGCTATGAACCGGGCATTAATTCGTTGTGATGTGTTAAACGACTACGTTATTCTCTCTTAACGCTTGATTAAGCGAGGTTTTTAAGTCTGTACTCTCTTTTCTTTTGCCAATAATTAAAGCGCAAGGAACGCCATAAGTACCCGCGGCAAAGGTCTTCTGGATACTACCAGGAATCACTACTGAGTTCTCAGGTACATAGCCAATGTATTCCACTGGTTCAGGACCCGATACATCAATAATCTTAGATGACCCTGTAATAGTTACACCAGCACCTAAAACGGCTTTTTTGCCGATATGTGCTCCTTCCACTACGATACAACGTGAGCCAATAAATGCTCCGTCTTCAATAATCACGGGAGAAGCTTGAGGTGGTTCTAATACGCCTCCAATTCCAACACCACCACTTAAGTGTACGTGTTTACCGATTTGCGCGCAAGAGCCAACTGTTGCCCAGGTATCTACCATGGTTCCTTCATCTACAAAAGCACCAATATTTACGTAAGAAGGCATTAAGATCGTTCCTTTCGCTAAGAAAGCACCATAACGGGCTACAGCTGGAGGAACCACACGAACACCTAATTCTTTGTAGTTTGATTTTAAACGCATTTTATCGTGGAATTCGAAAATACCCACTTCTGATACGGACATTTGGCGAATAGGGAAATACATTACAATAGCTTTCTTAACCCATTCGTTTACTTGCCAGCTTCCATCTGCCTTAGGCTCAGCCGTGCGTAACTCGCCTTTGTCTACTAAATCAACGACTTTTTCAATCGCCTCGATCGTCTCAGCTTGTGAACGTAG
>JBJOIV010000081.1:0-8214 GCA_046046955.1 Bacteroidota bacterium
CTTGTAATAAATCTAATAAGGCTGGTTTTAGTCGATTCAAATCTAAACGTAATTTGATTTCTTTCGTTCTGTCACTTAAAATCTCAGACAATAATTCGATAGACTGAATCTTAAAGACCATTTGATCCATGTGTCGATTCTTCAACTGGTAAGAACCGTTGATAAATAAGAGTCGGTCTAAGGCTATAAATCGCTCAAATTGGATGTAATCCTTGGAGAATAAGGCAAATTCATAATTTCCTGCATAATCTTCAATGGTGAAGATCATGAATTGATTTCCGTTCGCAGATGTTCTGACATTGACTTTCGTGACGATACCCGCGAAGGTCTGGGCTACGTTCGGGCGTGATTCTAATTGACCCGTATTCGAATTACAGAAGTTAGCAATTTCAGTTTTGTATTCGTCCAAAGGATGTCCTGAAATATAGACCCCCACCACTTCTTTCTCATTCTTCAATTGCTCCATCACAGACCATGGCTCGGCCGTAGGAATACGAGGCTGAGCGATGTCATTCCCTGTTCCTGCTCCTAATTCACCGAACAAAGAAGCAGTTGCTTCCGCCTTTAATTCTGCCATGCGAGATGAATAACGCACAATTTTCTCGATAAAATTCGTATTATCCTGTGGATCTAGCGCAAAATAATGTGAACGCTGTACCTCAGGGAAACAGTCGAAGGCACCAGCCAATGCTAAGGACTCTAAACTCTTCTTATTTACCTGGCGCACGTTAATACGCGAAACGAAGTCGAAAATATCTTTGTATTCTCCATTTTTCTGACGCTCTTCCACAATCGCATCCACTGCTGCATCACCCACGCCTTTGATAGCGCCTAAGCCGAAACGAATTTGGCCTTTCTTATTTACTGCAAAAGAACGAGAGGATTCATTCACATCAGGAACTAATAAACTCAAGCCCATCCGTTTACACTCGTCCATGAAGAAAGTAATCTTCTCAATGTTACCCAAGGAGTTCGAAAGCACCGCCGCCATAAACTCTGGAGGGTAGTTTGCTTTCAGGTACCCCGTTTGGTAAGCCACTAAACCATAGCAAGTTGAGTGGGATTTGTTAAAGGCATATTGAGCAAAAGCTTCCCAGTCCGTCCAAATCTTATCCAGCTTATCCGTCGGGTGATTATTCGCCGCTCCACCTTCCATGAACTTGCTTTTCATCTTATCGATGGTCGCTTTGTCCTTTTTACCCATCGCTTTACGAAGCACATCGGCATCACCTTTGGTGAAATTCGCAAGCTTTTGGGAAAGAAGCATTACCTGCTCTTGGTAGACCGTAATACCATAGGTATCACTTAAATACTCTTCCATTTCTGGCAAATCGTATTCAATCTTCTCTCTACCGTGTTTACGGGCGATGTAATTCGGAATATACACCATCGGTCCTGGACGGAACAAGGCGTTCATCGCAATCAAATCAGAGAACTGATCGGGCTTCAGGTCACGTAAGTGCTTCTGCATACCCGGGGATTCAAACTGGAATGTTCCGTTTGTTTCCGCTCTTTGGTATAACTCGTAGGTCGTCTTATCATCTAGAGGCAAATCATCTAATATGATATCCTCGTTGTGATTCTGTTTAATTAAGCGAACCGCTTCCTTTAAGATAGAGAGGGTTTTTAGGCCCAAAAAGTCCATTTTAATTACCCCCGCATTCTCAATCACCGAACCATCGTATTGGGTAATCAAGAGATTCACATCCTTTGATGTCGCCACGGGCAAGATATCCGTCAAATCAGAAGGAGCGATGATAATACCTGCCGCGTGAATACCCGTACCCCGAACAGACCCCTCTAAAACGAGCGCATTCTCAATCACCGTAGCCGGTAAACCGCCCGCCTCTTTAATCCGACGCAATTCTTTAACCTGCTCTAATTCCTCTGGATTCAAGCCTTCTTTATCCGCTAAACTCTTATCACCCGTCAAAGCCGCATTGAAAATACGATCAAGCGTGATTTTCGGTTTCTCCGGAACCAATTTAGCTAATGCATTAGATTCCTGTAAGGGGAGATCTAACACGCGTGAAACGTCTTTAATGGACATTTTCGCCGCCATGGTTCCATAGGTAGCAATGTGCGCCACTTGGTTCTTTCCATACTTGTCTACGACATAGTCGATGACTTTTTGGCGACCTTCATCATCAAAGTCCGTATCAATATCGGGTAATGACTTACGATCTGGATTCAAGAAACGCTCAAAAAGGAGATTATACTTAATCGGATCAATATTCGTAATTCCAAGGCAATAGGCGACCACGGAACCTGCGGCAGATCCACGACCTGGCCCCACATAAACCCCTAAATCACGTCCGGCCTGGATAAAATCAGCCACAATCAAGAAATAACCGGCAAAACCCATGGTTCTGATCGTATGCAACTCGAATCGTAAACGCTCTTCTACCACCTGATCAATATCGATGTAGCGCTTTTTCGCACCTTCCATCGTAATATGCTCCAAATAATCGTCCTGACTTAGGAAAGTCGATGGTATCTGGAAATTAGGTAAAAGAACATCCTTGGTTAATTTCAAGGTTTCTACTTTACCTACAATCTCATTCGTATTATCGATGGCCTCCGGAACATGGGACCATAATTTGGTCATCTCCTCCGTCGTCTTGAAATAGAATTGATCATTATAGAAAGCAAAACGCTTTCCTTTCATGTCAAAATCCCCTTCAATATCCTTATAGGTAGGAGTGGCCTGTTTTTCGCCGGTATTGATACAAAGAAGAATATCGTGGGCGTTGGCGTCTTTTTGGTCCAAATAATGGCTATCATTCGACGCAATCACCTTCACATTGTACTTCTTCGCAAAGCGCAACAACACCTCATTCACCGTCTGCTGCTCCGGAATGAAGTGATTCTGGACCTCGATATAATAATCCTCACCAAACAAATCCAACCACCACTTAAATTCCTTCTCCGCCGCTTCCTCGCCATCTCGTAAAATAGCCTGCGGAACCGAAGCACCTAAACAGCAAGTCGTCGCGATTAAGCCCTTGTGGTATTTTAATACGAGTTCTTTGTCAATTCGAGGGTATTTGGAATACATACCCTCCATAAATCCAAGCGAACATAGCTTTACCAAATTCTGATAACCCTCCGGATTCTTCGCTAGAAATAACTGGTGATAACGCTTATCCTTTAACTCTTTCGTAAAAACCTGCTTGTGGCGGTCATTCACTAAATAAAATTCACAACCCACAATCGGTTTCACCCCTTGCTTTCCCGCCTCTGCTACAAATTGAAACACCCCAAACATATTCCCATGGTCCGTAATAGCCACAGCTGGCATATTATCTTCCTTCGCCTTTTTAAACATAGACGAAATCTTAGACGCACCATCTAGGAGTGAAAACTGGGAATGATTGTGCAAATGCGAAAACTGCATAGAGGCTTATTCTTTTATAAAAGGTTCTTTTTCAAAAAATACAGCATTCAAGAAATCCAAGAAAGGCTTTAACACCTTCGCATCGGCTATGAGCTGTTGAGTAAAATCCGGAGCAGCCACTTGTTGGTCGGTATATTTCTTCCAGAAAAACAATTGTTTCTTCTTCAATAATTCGGCATCTGGATGATCGGCATCAAATCCCTTCGGAATTCTAACTAGACTTTCACCCACTTCCTCCCCAAAAACGGCAGCAAACGTAGGATTCTTTATAATCTTTCGCAATCCCGCCGCATTATAATCTACTTCTTGACGAAAGGCAGCTAATTGTTCTGGTGTAGGCGAATACATACCACCTCCTAAAAAAGACGCTCCATTCGGCTCAATGTGTACATAATAGTCCATCAAACCGGACTTACGTCCACCTTCTGAGAAACTGGCAGAAAACCAGGTCTTATAAGGTTCCTTATTTTTAGAGAAGCGGACATCTCGGTAAATTCGATAAGAGCAATGTTTCAATAATACACCATCCATATTTTCGAAATCCGCAAATTCCGAAATCAATTTAGTCGTCCAAGCATCAAAACCTTTTTTCTCTTTCTCATAAACCGCCTTATTTTCCGCAAACCATTCCCTTGTGTTATTGACACGGAGATCACGCAAAAAGGCCAAAAGGCTAGGAGAGAGGGACATCGAAAAAGGAGTGAAATTGTAAAAACGAATTTAGCGAATTTAGCTCGAATGCCCAAGCGCAAATCCTTTGGAGTTATGGTCTATTTTATTGATTTTTGCATAAATTATTAAAACAAGCTATGCGTATATTAACGGGCATTCAGGCTTCAGGAAAGCCCCATTTAGGAAATATTTTAGGGGCGATAATGCCAGCAGTTGAGCTTTCAAAGCAGGCAGGCAACGAATCCTTTTTATTTATTGCTGACTTACACACCCTTACTTCTTTAAAGGATGGGGAAAGTATTCGAGCGAATACCTTATCTATAGCGGCTGCTTGGTTGGCGTTTGGTTTTGATACGGAGAAAAATTTCTTCTACCGTCAATCTAAATTAGCTGCCTACCACACCGAATTAATGTGGTACCTGAATTGCTTCACACCCTTCCCGATGCTGGCGAATGCGCACAGTTTCAAAGATAAATCCGATAAATTATCCGATGTGAATGCCGGCCTTTTTACTTATCCCGTTTTACAAGCCGCTGACATCGTTCTATATGATGCGCATCTTATTCCGGTGGGTAAGGACCAAAGACAACATATCGAAATGACTCGCGATATCGCGAATTCTGTGAATAAGCGCTACAATAAAGATATTTTTGTCCTACCAGAGGCTCGAATTAACGAAGACGTCATGACTATTCCCGGTCTAGACGGAGCTAAAATGAGTAAATCCTTGAATAACTATATTGATATCTTCTTACCTGAAAAGGATTTATTAAAGCAGATCAAGAAAATTGTGACCGATACGACTCCTTTAGAGGAACCCAAAAATCCAGACAACGATATCACCTTCAAGCTTTATTCATTAATGGCCTCTCCAGCTCAGGTGGCAGAAATGCGTGCTAATTATGAAGCAGGTGGCTATGGTTATGGACACGCAAAGCAGGCCTTACACGAATTGATGCTAGGCTATTTCAAAGAGGCGCGAGAGAAGTTTGACTATTTCATTGCGCACCCAGAAATAATCGAAGAGAAATTAGCGATAGGAGAACAAAAAGTACAACCCATCGCCGAAGCAACTATTGCACGTATTCGAGCAGAATTCAAATTCTAACCTATGTTTCCAGCTTGGGATGCCGATCTTTTCAGGTTCATTAACGAGGCACATCAGCCTTGGCTTGATGGTCCTATGGAGATCATTTCAGGCAAGTTAACCTGGATTCCGCTCTACGGATTATTGATCTACTCTTTATTCAGTCGCTATCAGTCAGCCTGTTGGAAAGCAATCCTCTATTTAATTTCCACGGTCATTTTTGCCGACCAATTCAGTTCAAGTCTATTAAAGCACCTATTTAAACGCCTAAGACCTTGCCACGTAGCAGAATTCCAATCGTGGATTCATTTGCCTGCAGGATGTGGGGGAATGTATGGATTTTGTAGCTCACACGCGGCGAACTCTTTTGCAATTGCGGTGGGCTATTATTTATTGACTAAGAATAAATTCGCTGGCTTAGCCCTAGTTCTGTGGGCATCGCTTATTTCCTATAGCAGAATTTACCTGGGAGCTCATTACCCTTTAGATGTAATCGTAGGCGCAATGGTTGGAGGAATAGGAGCGTGTGGATTATTTATAATCTATGAAAGATTAATCAAGAAGTCATAAGTATCGATTCCGTCCGCGAAATCATCGAGGGCTGGATGTTGACTTTGGCCAAAACCAATCTCCAAACCTACCTTACACTGAATCTTCTCCTCGCGCTCAGAAATCCAAGAATGCAGAGACGCCTCATCCGTGTAACGGTGAACATATAAAACACCCACAGGAGAAACCAAATCGTCATTTTCTGTCACGAGCAGATTCCCTAAATCAAAATGTGGAATCTGGTTCAATAAGAACAAAGTGCGGTGGTATTGAAAATTATTCGAATACTTCGAATGATCTAACACCCAAGTTTCCTTCGTCAATTCATCAAATAATGGGGTCAAATCATACGTTGTAGGCACCGCTAGCGTAGACACGTTTCGGCAACCTAAGCCATAATACGTAAAGATGTCCTGCGCTAATCCCTTGAAATCGGCTACCGTTTCATTTCCCTTTAATACCGCTAAAGAACTTCTATTCTTCCGTATAATATGTGGAATAGTGGAAAAATAGTGAGCAAAATAACCGCCAGAGAAATCGCTTCCCGTCGCAATGACGGCGTCCATCCCTTGCAAACGATCAATAATGTGTACTGGAATAGCTGAATCAAAAGACTGCATCGCCAACACATACAATTGCATCAAGGCTTTATCTTGAGAACTTAATTTCAAATGAGCGACATTTCCAGACGCCAACACCATTAAAACATCATGCAATCCAACAGCCGGTAAATTTCCAGCTAATACAATCCCTACCTTTTGAGTAGAGGCAACTTGGCCTGGATGATTTTCATAAAAAGCTTCCCAAGCTTCCACAGAAAAAAACTGCTCCTCGATGGCTTGCATCGCATGACGAACCAAAGTTTCTGAAAACCAAGGATTCTCATTTACGGACTTATCTATAAATAATTCTATTTTTTCTCGATTCGATTCATCCGAGAAGAATTGCTTTAGATAGGAGATAAGTTGCAAAAAAGAAGCCTTTGGCATATAAATAAGGATTTTATCTCACAAAGGTCGAAAAATTTTCGGTCAGTCCATATAAATTATATACTATTCAAATTTATGTTCGTAAATTGCGGCTTCAAACAAAAACATTGGTATGGCAATTATCATAACAGACGAATGTATTAACTGTGGGGCCTGTGAACCAGAATGCCCGAATACAGCTATTTATGAAGGTGGTGTAGAATGGACATGGGCAGGAGGGACAGCCTTAACTGAAATTGAATTAGAAGATGGCTCTACGATGGATGCAAAAACGCCAGTAGAACCTGTTTCAGACGAATTCTATTATATCGTTCCAGATAAGTGTACAGAATGTACTGGTTTCCACGAGGAGCCACAATGTGCTGCGGTTTGCCCAGTAGATTGCTGCGTACCAGATCCAGATCGCGAAGAAGATAACGATACGTTATTGGCGAAGAAGGCTTGGTTGCATGCGGAATAAATTTTAAGCTTTGCTTAAAATTTATAAGATTAGAGATTATAGAGTAGAGATAATAGATATCTTATCATATATAAAGAGTTCATCGAAAGGTGGACTCTTTTTTTGTGCTAGATATTTTGTCTCTAATCTATACACTTTACTCTCTACTCTTTACTCTCTACTCTGTACTCTATACTCTCTACTCTATACTCTCTACTCTATACTCTCTTATCTTTAAAAAAGTCAATCGACTCCCCACTAGCGACTCTCGACTAATTTTATACTTTTCCAATATTTCAAATTTCAAGTTTAAATTTAGCTGTCATTATATTTCATTTTTGCAAAATCTTCATTTTTAGGTTTAATTTTTAACCACTTTTCGTGATTTTTTTGTAAAATATTGAAAAATAGGTTAAAATTTTGTCCATAATATTTGGAAAGTACAATTTAAGGCTCCATCTTTGAATCGTAATCAAGCATTATTTACTCTTAAACAATTACCCACATGAAAAAAACGATCCTAACAGCCCTATTTGCCGCAACAGCATTTTGTGGATTTTCCCAAGAAAAAGAAGCGGAAGCTCCTAAGTTCACTTTTTCAGGTTACATTGATTCATACTATATGTTGAATTTCAATAGCCCGTCTAGTAGAAGTAACCTAGGTGCATCTGGATACGAAAGAGCATTCGACCAGAAGTCAAGCCAATTTTCATTAGGATTAGTTCAGACGAAATTTGGGTATGCGACTAAATCTGCAGACGTAGTTGTTGATTTAACATTTGGACCTAATGCAGACCTTGGTCAATATGGAAACGTTGTAGGTCCGTTAGGGGCAGGGAAAGCAAGTACAGCTTTAGCCATTAAACAAGCCTACTTTAACTGGAAAGCAAGTGATAAATTAACTTTCACTGCTGGACAATTTGGAACACATATCGGATACGAAGTAATCGATGCTCCAGTTAACTACAACTATTCACTTTCTAACCTCTTCAATAATGGACCGTTCTATCATATTGGTGCTAAAGCGAATTACGCATTCTCTGACAAATTTTCTGCCATGGTTGGATTGGTCAACAATGT
>JBJOIV010000082.1:0-8171 GCA_046046955.1 Bacteroidota bacterium
GCCCCGGAAGGAATCGAACCTTCATCTTAGGTACCGGAAACCTACATTCTATCCATTGAACTACGGAGCCAGGGCTGTAAAATTACGAATACTTCTCCAAAGTCTTGACCAGCACATGGAAATCTTTTGGATACGGTGCCTCGACGGTAATCGGGTCGCCATTCATCAGATTGAAGGATAAACTATGGGCATGGAGCGCCACGCGGCGCATCACAGGAAGCTCTTCGGTGTCCTTTTTCAGGTGGAAATTACGCTTTAAATCAGACAGGTAAATCTCGGGTCCGCCATACATCGCGTCGGAAACGATGGGCGCTTTTAGGCAGGTGAGGTGAATCCGGATTTGGTGCATACGTCCAGTAATAGGCATACATTCGACCAAAGTATAGCCACGGAATACCTTCAATGTGCGGAACCAGGTTTCGGCGTGTTTTCCTTTGGCCCGATCAATCACGACCTTTCCATCTTTCAATGGAAGAATAGGTAAATTCACTAAAAAGCCATCCCAATCCTGCATACCTTCCACGACCGCGTGGTAGCGCTTCGCCGTCTCGCGGTGCTCGAATTGCATGGAGATATGGCGATAGGCCTCTGGGTTTTTGGCAATCACCAAAGCCCCGGAAGTCTCCTTATCTAACCGGTGACCCACCTGCGCATCAGACGAATATTCCTTCGCTAAACGCAGGATCGCCGGCGCTAAATCATCCTTCCGCTCATCTAGCGTCGAAATGCCAGAGGGCTTGTTAATCACAATAAAATCAGCATCCTCGAACAGGATGGAATCGGTAAATTTGTATTTCATAAATCTCGCCACGCTGTGGCTCGTTAGTCGTCAGTTGTCAGTCGCTAGTCACTAGTCGATAGTCCGTAGGAAGTGAGTCCGGAGGACATTATCTCTACTCTCTACTCTATAATCTCTACTCTCGTAAGATTTCATTGTAAAATCCGAAGGATTTTACAATGAAATCTTCCCCATACTTACCCACGGCGAATCCCCCAATCTCTCCGAACTAGGCGTATCCGCCAAGGTCTCATTCGCAAGCAATGCAAACAATACGGCCTCTTTCGCAGCTGATGGCATGCCTAACTCATCACTTTCGCAAACGCGGAAGGGTAGAAGCTCAGCAAGTCGTGCCATGATCACTGGATTTTTGCTACCACCACCACTCACGTAAACGGTACCCTCCACTGCAGATGGAATGTAGGTTTTCATGGCGAGAGCGATGCTTTGGGCGGTGAATTCTGTTAAAGTCGCGATTAAATCAGCGGGGCTGATGGAAGCGTGGACGATGTCTAAATTAAAATATTCAGGGCCGGTGCTTTTCGGGAAAGAATCCTTGAAAAAGCTCAGGCTCATTAGCTCTGCTAAAATACTTGTATCGATTTTTCCGGAGAGGGCAATGGCGCCATCTTCGTCATAAGCTTTATTGAAATAACGGCGAACCGCTGCATCTATCAAGGTATTTCCAGGGCCGGTATCGGTTACTAAGATGCCAGCTGGATCACCCGAAGCAGGTAAATAGGTGAAATTCCCGATGCCACCGATGTTTAAAAGTATTCTATTTTCGCCTTTTTGAGAGAACAAGAAATAGTCGCCAAACATCGCTAAAGGCGCGCCTTCGCCACCTGCTGCAATGTGTTTTTGGCGGAAGTCAGAAAGGGTGATGATGCCGGTTAGCTGGGCGATGTGATCGCCGTCGCCTATTTGCAAGGTCGAGTGCGGGAGTTTGCCGGTTCTGTCAGGGCGGTGCATGACGGTTTGGCCGTGGGAGGCAATCGCGTCTACTTCAGATGGATCCACACCCCAAGCGGCTAAAACCTCTAAAATGAGGGAAGCATGCAAACGACCAATTTGGGCGTTAAGCGTAGAGAGGGTGGGGAAATGAATAGTCTCTTTGGCAAAAACCGAACGAATCGACTCCTTAAAATCTGCTGGATAGGGGCGGGTGTCGTAATGCAAAATCTCATAAGACGTGTCCAGCCCAAAACCCGAGAAACGAACCAGTGCCAAGTCCAATCCGTCCAATGACGTACCCGACATCAAACCTAAAATGGTGCGCGTCGGGGCTTTGGCAATCTGATACAGGCGTTCGATCCGGGGATTCATTCTTCAAAGCTACGAATAATTCTTTTTACCATCGTTTAGCCGTATATTTGTTGTTCAAATTTCATTTTATGGCATTAGACGTAATCATCGTAGGCGGCGGCATCGTGGGCCTCGCAACGGCGCATCGCTTATTAGAGGCGCGACCTGATCTTCATATCGCTTTGTTTGAGAAAGAAAGCATGGTCTCCATGCACCAAACGGGCAATAATTCCGGCGTGATCCATTCTGGATTGTATTATAAACCAGGTTCGTTGAAAGCAAAGAATTGCATCGAAGGTTACCACCAATTAATCGATTATTGTACTCAGGAGAATATTCCATTTGAATTAACAGGTAAAATCGTGGTAGCTTCTACCCAAGAGCAAAGGGCACAGTTAGAGACCTTATATCAAAGAGGTCAGCAAAATGGCCTGGATGGTTTAAAGAAACTAAGTCTAGCAGAAATGCAGGAATACGAACCGCACGTGACGGGGGTAGAGGGGATGTTTGTTCCACAAACCGGGATCGTAGATTACCGAGCGGTGGCTGCAAAATTAGCGGTAGGAACACAAATCAAGGGTTGCGAAATGCACCTAGGTGAGCAAGTACTCGATATTAAAAAAGGCTTGACTTTCTCGATCGTGGAAACGACGAAGTCAGTATATGAAGCAAAATTAGTGATCAACTGTGCCGGACTTTACTCCGATAAAGTAGCGCAGATGACGCAAAAAGAGCCATTGGATGTGCGCATTGTGCCCTTCCGCGGCGAATATTTCAAATTAAGAAAAGACAAAGAATACCTGGTCAAGAACCTGATTTATCCGGTACCAGATCCGAATTTCCCTTTCTTGGGCGTTCACTTTACCCGGATGATGAAAGGTGGCGTGGAGGCGGGACCTAATGCGGTTTTGGCATTCAAGAAAGAGGGATACAAGAAATTAGGGATTGATGCGAAGGAACTTTGGGACACATTAACCTGGCCTGGCTTCCAAAAAGTAGCCATGAAATACTGGGAAACCGGTTTAGGCGAAATGTACCGCAGCTTCTCGAAGGAGGCCTTCACGAAAGCTTTGCAAGTATTAATCCCGGAGATTCAAATCACAGATTTAGTCGAAGGCGGGGCTGGCGTTAGAGCGCAGGCTTGCGACAGAGAAGGCGGATTATTAGACGATTTCTCGATCGTAGAAGACGCGAAAGTGATCAATGTGTTAAATGCACCTAGTCCGGCAGCGACCTCTTCTTTAGCGATTGGAAAAACCATTTCGGAGATGGCGTTGACAAGATTTTAAACAACAAGCATGAAATTACTACTGAATTATTTGAAGGTGTACCGCTGGCGCGTGGTAGGGGCATTAGCCCTGGCAGCCACGAATCAGATCTTCTCGTTAATGGATCCCTATATTTTTCGGAAGATCATCGACGATGTCGCGGCGGTATATCGCTCGGATACCCACACGATGGACCAGTTCGTTGCGGCGATTTGGCCTTTAGCCTTAGCGTCCGTGGGCGTGGCTTTCGTGAGTCGCGTGGCGAAAAACTTTCAGGATTATTTCATTAATACGGTAACCCAAAAAGTAGGGGCAAACCTCTATTCCGATGGCATTCGCCACTCCTTAGAGCTTCCTTACGAAACCTTTGAGGACCAAAGATCCGGCGAGACCCTGGGTAAACTCCAAAAAGTCCGCACCGACGTCGAAAAGCTGATCACCCTAGGAATTAACATTTTATTCCAATCCATCATTGCCTTGATCTTCATCTCGGTCTATGCCTTTTCGGTGCATTGGATGGTGATGCCTCTTTTCTTAATTACGGGCCCCCTCATCGGCTATGTTTCGTCCGTTTTAAGCAAGAAGATCAAAGTCATTCAGATCGAAATCGTAAAAGAATCGACAGGCCTTGCCGGTTCAACGACGGAATCCTTGCGCAATATCGAGTTAGTGAAATCACTCGGGTTAGCGGAACAAGAAATTGCTCACCTGAATGCGACGACAGAAAAAATCTTGAAATTAGAATTGAAGAAAGTGCGCTACGTTCGTTCCATGGCCTTCGTTCAAGGTACTTGCGTGAACCTATTGCGTATGCTGATGGTAGTCGTGTTGATCTACTTGATCTACGAAGGAAAAATCACGATCGGTCAATTCTATTCGTTGAATATCTATTCCTTCTTCTTATTTAATCCATTACAAGAGATTGGTAATGTGGTGAATACCTACCGCGAGGCGGAAGTTTCGCTACAGAATTTTGAGCAGGTATTAAGTATTCCTTCAGAGCAGAAGCCAGCAAATCCGAAAGCGATTTCTTCGATTCACGAATTGAAATTCGATCAGGTTTCCTTCAAACACCAGTCGGCGACGACGGAGGCTTTGAACGGAATCTCGTTCTCGGTTAAAGGCGGGGAGACTATTGCCTTCGTAGGGCCTTCAGGCGCCGGAAAATCGACCTTAGTAAAATTATTAGTGGGACTTTACCGTCCTAAAAAGGGACAGGTATATTATAATGGCGAACCTGGCGATGCGATTGATTTCGACCAATTGCGCAAGAAAATCGGTTTCGTGACGCAAGACACGCAATTGTTCTCCGGTTCGATTCGCGAGAACTTGTTATTCGTGAATCCGAATGCCACCGACGCACAATGTATGGCTGTATTAGAAAAGGCCGCTTGCCAAACCTTACTAGCCAGAGCCGACAAAGGTCTCGATTCCTTGATCGGAGAAGGTGGCGTAAAAGTGTCCGGCGGCGAGAAGCAACGTCTAAGTATTGCGCGCGCATTGTTACGTGATCCGAACTTATTGGTTTTCGATGAGGCGACCTCTGCTTTAGATTCCTTGACCGAAGAAGAAATTTCTGAAACGATTCGTTCTTTATCCGTTGATACGGAGCACCTTACGATCCTGATTGCACACCGTTTATCGACGGTGATGCATGCAACGCGGATCTATGTGTTAGAGAAAGGGCAGATCGTGGAGGAGGGCTCGCACGACGATTTAGTGGCGAGCAAAGGATTGTATTTTGCGATGTGGCGACAACAGGTAGGAGAAAACAAATAATTAATTTTGCTTTTTCTATAATTGCCAAAGATTCTTTGGCATAATTAACCTGTCTACAAATCGAATTGCGTATATTTATCGTTTGAAAAAATTTCTTAAACCCATGTCATTAAATAAGTATTCACGGACATTAACTCAGGAAGTATCTAATCCCGCTGCGAAAGCGATGCTTTACGGTATCGGCTTAACAAGCGAGGATATGAACAAAGCCCAAATCGGTATCGCAAGTACTGGTTACGAAGGAAATACCTGTAATATGCACTTGAATGGACTTTCTGTTCACGTGAAAAAAGGGATCCAAGAGAATGGAATGGTTGGTTTGATCTTCCACACGATCGGGGTTTCAGATGGAATGACGAATGGAAATGACGGGATGAGCTATTCTTTGCCATCACGTGATATTATTGCGGATTCAATCGAAAACGTGGTAGGGGCACAATGGTATGACGGCGTTATCGCGGTTGTAGGTTGTGACAAGAATATGCCAGGCGCTATGATGGCGATGGCTCGTTTGAATCGTCCAGGTATGTTAGTGTACGGCGGAACGATTCGCAGCGGATCTTACAAAGGAGAAAAATTAGACATCGTTTCGGCGTTCGAAGCTTTGGGAAAAAAATATGCAGGAACCATCTCTGATGAGGATTACGAAGGCGTTATTCGCAATTCGATCCCAGGAGCAGGTGCTTGCGGCGGTATGTACACAGCGAATACGATGGCTTCTTCGATGGAAGCGATGGGCCTAGTACTACCTAATTCATCGACTTATCCAGCCACACACGAAGGTAAGAAAGAGGAGTGCTTAGCGATAGGCGCGGCGATGAAAGTTTTATTAGAGAAAAACATCTGTACGCGTGACATCATGACGCGCAAAGCATTCGAAAATGCGATGACCGTGGTGATGGCCTTGGGTGGTTCGACAAATGCCGTGTTGCACTATTTAGCCATTGGGCACGCGGCTGGAATCGACTTTACCTTACAAGATATCCAAGCTATTTCGGATCGTACTCCTTTAATTGCGGACTTGAAACCAAGTGGTAAATACTACATGGAGGATGTGTTGGCTATTGGTGGAATGCCAGCGATTTTGAAGTATTTATTAAGTGTGGGCTTGTTACACGGCGATTGCTTGACGGTAACTGGTAAAACAATGGCGGAGAATCTAGCGGAGGCTCCGGACTTGAATTTTGACACACAAAAAATAATTTTCCCTATCACGCAGCCGTTAAAACCGACGGGTCACTTACAAATTATCTATGGTAATTTAGCTCCAGGCGGTGCAGTGGCGAAGATTACGGGGAAGGAAGGCGAGCGTTTTGAGGGTATTGCCAAAGTGTGTGAGCGCGAGGAAGAGGTTATCGAATACATCTCTAAAGGCGAAATCAAACCGGGTCACGTTATCGTGATTAGAAACGAAGGACCTAAAGGAGGACCTGGTATGCCAGAAATGTTAAAACCAACTTCAGCCGTGATCGGTGCTGGCTTAGGAAACTCAGTGGCGATGATCACAGATGGTCGTTTCTCCGGAGGAACACACGGATTCGTAGTGGGTCACGTAACTCCAGAAGCACAGGAAGGAGGACCGATTGGTCTAGTGAAAGACGGAGATAAAATCACGATTGATGCGGTGAATAATACCTTAGTATTGCACGTATCGGACGAAGAATTAGCAGAACGCAAGAAACTTTGGAAGCCAATTGAGTCTCCATTTAAGCAAGGCGTTCTTCGTAAATATATTAAAAACGTTTCCTCTGCGAGTCAGGGTTGCGTAACGGATTTATAAGAAATTAATTTTTATATCTGTTCAGAAGGCTTAAATTAGGCTTTCTATTGCGTTGAGACAAAATTTTTGAATACACGTTAACCATGGGACAAACCCAAACTCAAACCGAAGCAGCTAATCAAGCCGATAAAAAGAAATTTTTGTCCGGCGCCCAAGCTATCATGCAATCATTGGTAGAGCAGGGGGTGGATACAATTTTTGGCTATCCTGGTGGTGCGATTATGCCCACGTATGATGCGCTATACGATTACCAAGATCGCCTAAAACACATCTTAGTTCGCCACGAACAAGGGGCTGGCCATGCGGCTCAAGGTTATGCTCGTATGCTGAATAAGGCAGGTGTTTGCATGGTAACCTCAGGTCCTGGTGCGACGAACTTGATTACGCCTATCGCGGATGCGATGTTGGATTCAACTCCATTAGTATGCATCGTAGGCCAAGTAAAAGGAAATCTTTTAGGAACGGATGCTTTCCAAGAATGCGATTTGATCGGTATCTCAATGCCAGTTACGAAGTGGAATTACCAAGTCGTAGATGCTAACGAGATCCCAGAGATCATGGCGAAAGCCTTCTACATTGCAGAAACGGGCCGTCCTGGTCCTGTTTTAATTGATATTACACGTACAGCTCAAACGGATTTGATGACTGTGCCTTTTGAATACAAGCCTTGCACTTCGATTATTTCCTACAAGCCACGCGTGGAGCCGAAGGCAGAACACGTGGAGGCCGCAGCTAAATTAATTAACGGAGCAAAACGCCCGTATATCTTAGCTGGACATGGTATTATCATTGCTGGCGCGGAGAAAGAATTAAACGATTTTGTTGATAAAACGGGGATTCCAGTTGCCACAACCTTGTTAGGAATGTCTTCGATGGATGCAGATCATCCTTCTTATGTGGGCTGGCCGGGCATGCACGGAAATTATGGTGCGAACGTATTGACTAACTCGTGTGACGTATTAATCGCGATCGGGATGCGTTTCGATGACCGTATTACGGGTGATTTAAGCACCTACGCGAAACAAGCGAAAGTGGTTCACATCGAGATTGATCCAAGTGAGATAGATAAAAATGTGAAAGCAGACGCACCGGTGGTGGGTGATGCGAAGGCTGCATTAAAGGCTTTATTGCCCTTAGTGAACAAGGCTGATCACAAAGAGTGGAGAGCAGAATTTAAGAAATACGACGACGAAGAATACGAGAAAATCACGAAGAAAGACTTGTTCCACGAAGGGGATAAGATCAAGATGGGTGAGGCAGT
>JBJOIV010000083.1:0-7941 GCA_046046955.1 Bacteroidota bacterium
GATGCCTAATCCAAAGTCAGGTACTGTAACTTTGGAAGTAGGAAAAGCAGTAAACGAAGTAAAAGCTGGTAAAATTGACTTTAAAGTTGATAAAACTGGTATCATCCATACCTCTATTGGTAAGGTGAGCTTTGGAGCTGATAAAATTGTAGATAACGCTTTAGAAGTAATCAACACGTTGATTAAGTTAAAGCCGTCATCTGCGAAAGGAACTTATGTTAAATCGATCAACTTATCTTCAACGATGTCTCCGGGTATCATTATTGATAAGGGAACTGTAGCTGGATTGTAATCATGACAAGAGAAGAAAAAAATCAGATTATTGATGAGTTGAGCGAAAAGTTCGCGGCAACTCCGTACTTCTACATTGCAAGTACAGCCGGTTTAACTGTAGCCGAAGCTAATCAATTCCGTAGCCTTTGCTTTCAGAGAGGTGTTGAATACAAAATATTCAAGAACACGTTAATCTCTAAGGCATTAGCTAAGACTGGAACGGATTATTCCTCTTTAGATGCAGAAGTTTTGACAGGCATGTCAGGTATCATTTTCGCAACTGAAAATGCTAAAGTACCTGCAAAATTGATCAAAGACTTCCGTAAAGAAGCTGGAAAAGATAAAATTGCATTCAAGGCTGCGTCTATCGAAGGTGGCATTTACATTGGCGAAGGTCAATTAACTGCACTTGAGAACATCAAGTCTAAGAACGAGATGATTGGCGAAGTTATTGGCTTATTACAATCGCCTGCTAAAAATGTTGTTTCAGCATTACTAAGCAGCGAGAAGAAATTAGCTGGTATCGTGAAGACTTTGTCTGAGCGCCCTGAGTAATTATTACCAAGTTTTACCGGAGTGAATACTCCAATAAATTATTAATTCTTAACAATTAAATTTTCAAAAAATGGCAGATTTAAAAGCGTTCGCTGAACAATTAGTGAACTTAACTGTAAAAGAAGTAAATGAATTAGCTACTATCCTTAAGGATGAGTATGGTATCGAACCAGCTGCTGCTGGTGCTGTTATGGTTGCAGGTCCTGCAGCTGGTGGCGCTGACGGTGGTGAGGCTGCTGCTGAGAAATCATCTTTCGATGTAATCTTGAAAGCTGCTGGTCCTAACAAATTAGCTATCGTTAAATTAGTGAAAGACTTAACTGGTTTAGGTTTGAAAGAAGCTAAGGATGTAGTTGATGCTGCTCCAAAGGCTGTTAAAGAAGGTGTATCTAAAGACGAAGCTGAAGGTTTGAAGAAATCTTTAGAAGAAGCTGGTGCTGAAGTTGAATTGAAGTAATTCAACCTTACCTATCTTACGAAAAAAGGGAATGGCAACATTCCCTTTTTTTTGGTTAAACCCGTATCTTTGTCCCCTCATTTTCCCTTTATTCTATGCACAATCTGATCAAAATGCTTCCGGATTCCATCGCAAATCAAATTGCGGCGGGCGAGGTAGTACAGCGACCAGCCTCTGTAGTGAAAGAATTAATGGAAAACTCGATTGATGCGGGCGCAAGTTCTGTCCAATTAATCGTCAAAGAAGCGGGCAAAGTGAGTATTCAGGTCATCGACGATGGCAAGGGAATGTCACCTCAGGATGCGATCATGTGTTTTGAACGTCATGCCACTTCGAAGATTAGTAAGGCAGAGGATTTGTTTGCGATTCGCACGATGGGATTTCGAGGTGAAGCCTTAGCTTCGATTGCCTCCGTTGCGCAGGTCGAATTAAAGACCAAGCGGGAGGAGGATGAATTAGGTAGTTTATTGCGCATGGAAGCCTCCGTGCTGAAAGAGAATGAACAGATAGCCGCACCTAAAGGCACGTCTATCTTAGTCAAAAACCTCTTCTATAACATTCCCGCACGCCGCAATTTCTTAAAATCCAATCCGGTGGAAATGCGCCATATTTTGGACGAATTCCAACGCATTGCGCTAGCAAATCCGGAGATCAAGTTTTCACTCATCCAAAACGAGCAAGAAACCTATTCCCTACCCGTCGAGAAATTAGGTAAGCGGATTGTGGATTTGTTCGGTAAAAGCTACCGGGAACAATTAGCGGCTTGTGAGGAAAACACGAACTACGTCAGCATTAAAGGCTATGTAGGTCGCCCAGAATATGCGAAAAAGACCAGAGGGGAGCAATTCTTCTTTGTGAATAATCGCTTTATCAAGAGTTCGTATTTGCACCACGCGGTGATGAGTGCTTACGAGCGCTTAGTGCCGGAAGGGACCTTCCCTTTTTATGTGTTGTTCTTAACTATCGATCCAGCCCACATTGATATCAATGTGCATCCGACGAAGACTGAGATCAAGTTTGATGACGAGCGATCCATCTACGCGATTTTACAAGCGGCGATTCGCAAGACACTTAGCTTGAACCATTTGATTCCATCGCTCGATTTTGATGCGAATGTGAATTTCAGAAATCCTGGTGGGGCTCCGGCATCCACGGGCTCGATTTCTTCGTTTTCAGGGACGAATTCGCCACGACCTGTTCAAGATGCTTGGAAAAAGTTATACGAGGGCTTAAATGACAATATTGAGGCCTTTGAGCGCCAAACGGTCGCAGATCCAGCAGCAAACTTGTTTACTGAGTCTGCCACGACGATTCAAAGCAAGGCGAATAATTGGAATTCGGAGAGTTCAGTCCATTCGAATTTCCAGGTCATTCAAATTTTGAACAAGTATTTAGTCGTGACTCTCTCCGGCGGAATGCTCTTAATCGATCAGAAAAAGGCTTATCAGCGCATTTTATTCGATCAATTCTCTGAGAATTTAGTCAAGAAGAATGGGGTGTCGCAACAACTGTTGTTTCCTCAGATTCTACGCATTAATCCAGCGGATGCCGTTTTAGTAGAAGAAATTTTGGGAGACATCACCGATTTAGGTTTTGGCTTAACGAAGGATGCTGAGGAAAAATATTGGATTCAAGGTGTACCTGCAGGGATAGGTGAGGAAGATGGCCAAAATTTATTAGAAGGAATTTTAGAGCAAGTGAAGAATGAGGCGTCGGATTTAGGCCAAAACCATGCCGAAAAAATCGCCCGCATTTTAGCAAACCGCGCCGCTATGCGATACCAAGCGAAGAAATTACAATCAGAGGAAATGTCAGCTTTAGTCGAACAATTATTCGCTAGCACGAACCCAACCTATTCTCCTAATGGAGAAATCATCAGTCGCCAATTCAACGACACGGATATCAGTCAATTAATTGGCTAATTCTTTTGCCCGATCTTTTGCGGCAATAATCCCTTTTTGCAAGCCTTCCGCTACCGCACTTTCTTGGAAAGTCTTCAACGCAGCTTCAGTCGTTCCTCCTTTAGAAGCTACAGCCTGAATCAATTCATCCAAGGTCTTATCACTTGTTTGCATCAAATGATAGGATCCTAGCATCGTTTGCTTGACTAATAATGAAGCCATAGCGGGCTCAAAACCCATCTTAATCCCCGCATCAATCATCGCTTTAATCAGATAAAAGAAATAAGCTGGCCCACTCCCGCTTAAACCTGTCACCGCATCCAATAAACTCTCCTCTTCTAAAAATACCGCACGACCCGTTGAATTAATCAGGTTCTCCACTTTCCGAATATCAGACATGCCTACAGCAGATGCAGCCGCAAAAGCCGTCATTCCCATCCCTAAAAGGGCTGGTGTATTAGGCATCGCACGAACGACTAAATCATGGGATAAACTAGCTTGAATATTCGCGATAGGAATACCCGCCATAATCGATAATACGATTTGATTCGGCTGAATGAACCGAGCAAGTTCAGCAGAAACGAAAGGGTAATCCTGTGGTTTAACGGAAAGAATGATCAAATCCACAGTGGAAACTTTTTCTGAAATCGTGTCCACCACAATTCCCGCCTTTTGCTCTTGCAAAATGTCCCCACGCTCTTTGTTTTTCTCGATGAGAATAAGTTCTTCCTTCGCAACTAAATTGTATTGAATAAAGGAATTAGCGAAGGCCATTCCCATGTTTCCACAACCTATGATGGCTATTTTCATCTTATTTATCTTTAAATAGTTGTGCTAAATACTGATCCAAAGCCGCCCCTCTTAATCCTTTTGCCAAAATACATCCCTCTTTATCTAAAAGAAACGTCTGTGGAATGGAGTTCACTTGGTAAGCCTGTGCGCCAGCTGAGCTCCAATATTTCAAATCTGATACATGTTTCCAAACCAATTGGTCTTTTGCGATAGCCTTCAACCAGGCCTCCCGATCTTGGTCTAAACTCACCCCATAAATCTCAAATCCCTTGTCTTTATAGGCGGCATAGGTTTTCACTACGTTCGGGTTCTCCCGGCGGCATGGCCCACACCAACTCGCCCAAAAATCAATCAACACATATTTCCCTCGCAAGGAACTCAAGGCTAAATTAGGCCCCTCAGGTGTCGCCAAATTAATTTCAGGAGCCATAGCTCCCTCATTTACTCCTTGCAGCCGCTGCAGATTAGCCACGAATTGTTTCACTTGTGGATGATTCGGTCTCGCCTTGGCTAATCGATTGGCAATTTCTTCTAACGAAGCCATCTCCTTTTCGGCTGGCAAAAAATTAGTCGCCCAAAGGGCCACTAAATGGCTTCCCATTTGCGGAATCAACTCTTTAATTTTAGCCGTGCTAGCCGCTTGAGCTTGCGTAAACTCTGCTTGAATTCTTTTTTCTTGCTTCGGATCGACTTGAATTTCTTGGTTCCACTTGCGGACTTTCTTCTCCATCTCTTTCGAAATAGCCATCAATTCCAGCATAAATTTCACATTCGGGTAGTCCCCTTTTAATGTGAAATTACTTTTTCCCTCCTCGTCATTGATTCCATCTGCTTCTAAATCGATCATCTCGCCACCCTCGAGAATGACTAGCACTTTTTGGGGCTTAGGCGTATCAAAGAAATTCACTAAATAGAAAGCCCCCTGATCTTTCACTTGCCCTTTGAAGCTTACCTTTTGCTGAGCAGAAGGCGTTGCAGAGTCGACTTTAACGACTTTACCTTGTTCATTTACATATTCCAAGTAGATTTTTTTTCCTGGGATAAGCGTTTTCACCTGCACCCGAAGCTCAAAATTTTGAGCCTGTAAGGCAGTAGCAAACAACAGCAGGTATCCAAGTAATTTCATCTAGGCCTTGGCTAATTCTTCTGATACCATTTGATTCACTTTTTTCGGGTCCGCCGTTCCTCTCGATTTCTTCATCACCTCTCCGATAAACAACGCCACTAAACCCTTCTTCCCTTTTTGGTATTCCTTCACCTTATCTGGATAGGCAGCAATCGCCTCCTGAACCCAGGTAAGCAATTCGTCCCCTGATTGCATATTCAACCATCCTTGCTCTTCTACCAATTTCATCGGAGACTTCGCTGGGTTTTCGATGGCCAAAGGAAACAATTGATGTGCCGCTAAATTATGCGTCAGCGTTCCCTTTTCGACCAATTCAATGATTTCTGCTAGGTGTTTAGGGCTCAATTCAAAATCCGTAATCGATTGATTATTCTCGTTTAAATGAGATTTGACAGGTCCCATTAACCAATTTGAAACAGATTTATAGGCCTTCGTATGCGTCGTAACCTCTTCAAAATAAACTGCCATTTCACGCGTATCCGATAAGAAATGGGCATCATACGTAGGTAGGCCAAAATCCTTCACCAACTTTTGCTCCTGTTCCCAAGGCAAAAGTGGCATCGTCGCTTTAATATCTTGTAACCAAGATGCTGATATCTCTAAGGGCGCTAAATCAGGCTCTGGAAAATAACGATAATCATTCATCGTCTCTTTCACCCGCATCGAATGTGTAAGCCCTGTATGCGCATCAAACGTCCGCGTCTCTTGAATTAAGGATCCACCTTCATTCAATACTTTCGTTTGGCGAACAATCTCGTGTTCAATCGCCCGCTGAATATTACGCAGCGAATTCATATTCTTAATCTCCACTTTCGTACCTAAGGTCGACGTCCCAACCGGCCGAATGGAAACATTCACATCAGCTCGTAAGGATCCCTCTTCCATATTTCCATCACAAATTCCCAGGTAACGTACTAATTTGCGCACTTCTGAAACGAGTGCAAACGCCTCTTCTGACGAGTGTATAGTAGGCTCGGTCACCATTTCAATTAAAGGTGTTCCGGCCCGATTATAGTCTAAAAAGCTAAATGGATTATCTCCCTCATGCAAGGACTTTCCGGCATCTTCCTCTAGGTGAATATGGTGAAATTCCATCTTTTTGTCACCCTCTTTCAAGTGCACAACAATGGATCCTCCGATACAAATAGGGGTTTTATCTTGTGTGATTTGGTAGCCCTTCGGAAGATCAGGATAAAAATAATTTTTTCTATCAAAATACTGCTTAGGTGCAATTTTCGAACCTAATGCCAAACCCATTTTAATCGCATACTCCACCACTTTTTTATTCAACTTAGGCAAAGTGCCCGGGTGCCCTAAGGAAATAGGGGAAATTAAGGTATTTGCTTCTTGGCCAAAAAGCACAGGATCGCTCGCGAATATCTTCGAATTCGTCTGCAATTGTGCGTGAATTTCAAGGCCAATAACGGGTTGGTAAGTAATGCTCACTGATAGAATTTTATAATCTGGATAGGCTATAAAGATACGAAATTCCGCCGTTTATAGATATAAGCTAACTGATTTTGCAGGTACAAGCTGTCTTATGCTTGTAATTATACCAGTAAGCTAAGGTGATAAATACCCCCAGGGATAGCCCAAATACCCATTCGATCGATTTCAAACCAACCAAAGTATCCACTAACTTGATAAGTACAGCAATCCCTAGAAAATACAAAGGCATAGGCTTGCGGTGTTTCCGATAGTCCTGCCAAAGCAACAATAAAGCCATCCCAAAACTTACCACCACTAATATCCATTCAACCGTCACACTAAAGGCGAAAGAGCTCGCTAAATAGGGAGCAACAAAAAGAATAATGGGTAGCGTTAAGCAATGTATAGCACACAAAAGTGAAAGAAAGACTCCCACTTTTTCGGCTGGCAATAAATGTTTGTATTTTTTATTAGACATTTATATAATTATTTAATCACTACAGGAAAACTTATATCCAAATCGGTACTACCTGCCTCTTCATCTCCTGTTTTAACCACCCTTCCATTTAATGGAGGCTGGTGTTTTAGGAGCACTTGTAATTTACCAGAGCCTGGAAAATATTGCGTCTTCGCCTTGGCTTTCAAACCCACCGGTAACGCATTCTTATCCGTATCCGTAATCTGCATCGCTAATAAGGATATCGGATTCGGACGATATACAAATAAATGAACATCACTCTCTGTTTTAATATCCTCTGTAATATCTGCCAAAGTCCCCTTCGACTCATCTCCTATCTTTATCTCTACCGTGTAATCGGTATTCTTAGCTAGTTTAAGGGTATCAAACGCCTCAGGCGCTGTACGACTATCTCCGTCAATATCCCGAAACTTAAAAGATTTAGACACATTAGCGCCATCCGTAAAGACTAGCTCAACGGTAGTGATTAGCTCATTATCATCCGTAGGCTCGATATCAGCCTCCTTTTTACACGAAAGAAGTGCGACGAAAGAAAGGAATAAAATGATCTGTTTCATTAGCTTTTGCAATAGTGTTGCAAATATAGAAAAAAAAAGGGAAAGTCGCTAGTCGCTAGTCACTAGTCAAAGTGCAAAGAGCAAAGAGCAAAGTCCAAAGAGCAAATTTCAAAGAGCAAAGAGCAAAGAACAGAGAGCAAAGAACAAAGTTCAAAGAACAGAGTGTGCGGGCAAATATTTCAGGAATGAATAAAAAACGAGGCGGCAGCCTCTTTTTTATGCCGTATCTCTACTCTCCACTCTATAATCTCTACTCTAATTCCGACTAAGACGTAGTCGACTAAGTCACAAAGTGACGACTAAGCCGCGTAGCGGCGACTAGTGACTAGTGACTAGCGCGACTAGTTTTTATGCAAAAAAAAAGACCCACACTT
>JBJOIV010000084.1:0-7893 GCA_046046955.1 Bacteroidota bacterium
CATACGGACTTATTTGAGTGGAATATAGGGTAATTTCTTCGCTTTATCTCCCGCTTTTTGCCAAACTAATCCATCCGCACGCGACCAATTAATCAAGTCCCCTGATCCATTATGGGCTAATACCTCACCGTTTTCTACTGGAATCCATTGGTCCAGTTCGGCGGAAGGTTTCGGTAAAAATTTAATCTCCTTCACATTGTATTCTGGCCATTCCCCAGAAACCCAAGGAAGGAAGTACACCCAGAAACAGGTTAAAGTCGAGATTGGATTACCCGGGAAAGCAAAAACGACCTTTCCATCGGGACGAGTAGCCACTAATAGCGGTCTACCTGGTTTTTGGGAAATTTTATGGAAAACGGTTTCGAAACCGGCTTCTGCTAACACACCCGGAATTAAATCTTTTTTACCAGCTGAAACGCCGCCTGACAATAAAATGATGTCATTGGAATCTAAAGCTTTATCAATACTAGCTTTAATTTTCTCAGCGGAATCGGCTAAGTGGCTGGAGTTAGCTTTGAATCCTTTGGACAATAAAACGGATTTAAGCATCATTACATTCGAGCTGCGGATTTGGTGATCGGCTGGCGTCTCATGTAAGCCGACGATTTCATCGCCGGTAGAGAAAATATGCACATGAGGCTTTGATTCAACTTCAATATGGGCTTTTCCTACGGTCGCTGCAATCGCAATTTCGACAGGTCCAATCTTTGTTCTTTTCTTAACTAAAACCGATCCTGCTGGGGCATCTGCCCCTTGTAAATGTATGTGTTGCCCTTTTTCAAGCGGCGTTTTGCCGATGTAAGTGGCAATCTTTTTTTCTATGCTCAGATCTTCGATCTTGATGATCGCTTCTGTTCCGCGAGGTGCTGTCGCGCCAGTCATGATTTCCAAAGCACCATCCGTTTTTTTGATGGCCTTTACTGGTTCTCCAGCAAATAAAATGCCTTCAATTTTCCAGGTGGGTGCACTGATATCTTTTACTGCAATTCCGTCCATCATGACACGGTCGAAAGGAGGGAAGTCACGGTCAGCCACGATTTTCTCGGCGATGTTCATTCCTAACGTTTTTGCCAAAGGCATTTTCTCTGTACGGAAAGGAATGGTGATGTTTTTAAGTAATTCAATCGCTTCTAGTGGGCTGATCATGTGTTTGGTTTTATCGTATTTGTTAAATTTCGCTATTTTTTGCTAATTCTCCCGTATTTTTGTCTTCTAAATTTCAAATTAGCTATGTCAATCGACTTCTCTCACTTGCAATCAGATGGTACGCCTGGAATGGTGGATGTTAGTTCAAAAAACGAAACAGTTCGAGAAGCGAAAGCGCAATCTATCGTCTATTTAGGAGCCGAAATTGTGCAGCATTTTGAGGCGGCTGGCTGGCAAAATAAGAAAGGGAGCATCCTACAAACAGCGGTTATCGCTGGAACCATGGCGGCGAAAAAGACCTCCGATTTGATTCCTTTATGCCACCCTTTGGGATTAGATTCCTGCAAATTCGATACGGAAGTGCAGCAAGATCAAATCATCATCACTTGCATTTGCCGCTTAGAAGCGAAGACGGGAGTAGAAATGGAAGCGCTCGTGGGAGCTTCAGTAGCCGCTTTAACGGTATACGATATGTGTAAATCGGTGTCCAAAGGCATCGTGATAAAAGAAACCAAACTGATTTCTAAATCAGGCGGTAAATCTGATTTTCAAGCCTAATATGTCCTCTCACCACATCATTCGAGACAAGCAAGAACCCGCGCTCATTATTGCGAATGGGGAGGCCTGTTCTTTGGATTTAGTGGAGCAATTATTAGAATGGTCACCTACGGTAGTGGTGCTCGATGGGGCTTTGGAAAGAGTCATCTCCTTAGGCATCAAAGTCGATGTCTGGTTAGGGGATTTCGATCATACGAACGAGGCAGATTACAGCGATTATCCATTGAAAAAAATCCATACGCCGGATCAAAATTTAACCGATCTAGAAAAGGCTTTTGAATACTTAATTGAGGATGGTTATCCGGCTGTTAATGTCGTTTGGGCGTCTGGAAAGCGGATGGATCATACCTTGAATAATTTTCATTCACTGGTGCGCTATGGCCGGAAATTGAAGATTGTATTCTTTGACGATTACTCCACGTCTTATTTATTACCCTCGAATTTTGAAAAGTGGTATCCGGCAGGAACGCCTATTTCGTTGATTCCGTATGGAGAGGCGAAAAACGTTACTTCCGATGGCCTAAAATACGATTTAAACCATCCCGTTTTAAAATTGGGTACTCAAACAAGTTCAAGCAATGAAGTGCGCGAAGACGGAATCGTTAAAATTAGCTACGAGGACGGCGCACTTATTTTGATGGAGTGCCACGATTGATTTTGTCCTGCTCAGCAGGCTTGTAAAAAATCGGCGTAGAAGGAACCTCCGGAAAATAATTCTGATCTACCCAATTGCCCGGAAAATCATGCGGGTATTTATAATCTGCCCCATAATTTAAATCCTTCATCATGCGCGTAGGCGCATTTCGTAAATGCAAAGGCACCGGCAAATCCCCTGTTTGCTCGACATAGGCCATGGCTTTGTTGATGGCGTTGTAGGCCGAATTACTTTTGGGCGATGTAGCTAAATAGATAACCGTCTGGGATAAAATAATTCTCGACTCCGGATTACCGATCACTCGAATGGAATCGAAGCAAGATTGTGCTAATAACAGCGCATTTGGGTTAGCTAATCCAATATCTTCAGAGGCTAGAATCAACAGTCGACGACCGATAAATTCCAAAGATTCTCCTCCCGATAGCATTCTAGCTAACCAATAGACCGCCGCATCCGGATCTGATCCGCGGATGGATTTGATAAACGCCGAAATAATATCGTAATGCTGTTCCCCGTCCTTGTCGTATTGCGCTAGGTTCTTTTGCAAACGTTCGCTGACTAAGGCATTCGTTACCTCAAGCTCGTTTCCACCTTCAGTAGTAATTAATAATTCGAATAAATTTAAAAGCTTCCTGCCATCTCCACCTGAGAAATGAAATAGGGCATCTGTCTCGGTAAGCGTTATGGTTTTGTTTTTAAAGAGGGAATCAGTGGCGATGGCTTTGGACAACATCTGAAGTAAATGTTCATTCGAAAGCGATTCTAATACGTAGACCTGGCAGCGTGATAAAAGGGCAGAGATCACTTCGAAAGAAGGATTCTCGGTGGTCGCACCCACTAAGGTGACGATTCCTTTTTCGACCGCATTCAAAAGCGAATCCTGCTGCGATTTCGAGAATCGGTGAATCTCATCAATAAAAAGGATGGGCGATTGGGCCTCGAACATTCGGTTCTTCTTCGCGAGTTCCAGTGTTTCTCGAACCTCTTTCACCCCAGATTGTACTGCGGAAAGGGAATACATGGTACGTTTTAAAGCGCCCGCTAACAAGGTAGCAAGGGTGGTTTTCCCGACACCCGGAGGTCCCCAAAGAATACAGGAAGGCAGATGCCCCGCCTCGATCGCTTTTCGCAAAGGCGCATTCGGACCCACGACCTTTTCTTGGCCGATGTATTCATCCAAAGTGGTGGGGCGCATTCGTTCTGCGAGTGGCTGCATCATCTTTCGAAGTTACGGGAATTTTGTAAAATAGAAATAGAATTTGTAGCTTGATGTTCTAAATAAACCTATCAATTATGAATCATTCTAGACGCTCTTTTCTGCGTTCTTCAGCTTTAGGCTTGGGCGCATTGGCTTTCGCTTCACCTGCCCTGCAGGCATTAGCGGCCGTTAAATACAAAAAACTTGTCGGCATTCAATTGTATTCTGTTCGCGATGATATGCGCAAGGATCCACAAGCCACATTAGAAGCTTTAGCCCAAATGGGTTACAAGTATGTGGAACATGCTAATTACATCGGCCGTAAATTTTATGGTTGGGAAGCAAAAGAATTCAAGAAACGTTTGGATGATTTAGGGATGAAAATGCCTTCTGGTCACACCGTGATGGGAAAATTGCATTGGGATGATGCGAAAAATGACTTTACCGATCTTTGGAGATATACGGTAGAAGATGCCGCCGTTATGGGACAAGAACTCGTGATTTCTCCGTCTATCGATATGGGGATTCGCAAGGATAAGAACCTGTTACTGAAGTACATGGATATCTTTAATAAGTCGGGTGAGTTATGCCAAAAATCGGGCATGCGATTCGGCTACCACAACCACGATTTTGAGTTCTCTGAGAAATTAGATGGGGAATTATTATATGATATCATGTTAAATAATACAGATCCTACGCTCGTAGCCCAACAATTAGACATAGGTAATATGATCAATGGGGGTGGGGTTCCAGCTGAGGTGATGAAGAAATTCCCGGGTCGTTTCGTGTCGATGCACGTAAAAGATGAGGTGCCAGCTAAGTCTGGTCACGAGCATTTTGAATCAACTATTTTAGGAAAAGGTTCTGGCCAAATCGATGTGCAGGCTCTGGTTAAATTAGGGGATAAGGAGGGTGGAACAAAACACTTTATTATCGAACAGGAAGCGTACCAAGGTTTACAACCATTGGATTGCATGAAAGAAAACATCGCGATTATGCGCGGATGGGGATACAAATAAACACACATATGAAAAAACTAGCCTTAATCACCTTATTAGCTGCGCCCTTTTTAGCGGACGCACAATCATCGTTAAAACCTACTATCGCACAAAAAGCGGATGCCTTAAAAGACAAGGTCATCGCTTGGCGCCGTGATTTTCATGAACACCCAGAATTGGGTAATCAAGAAGTTAGAACCGCTGGAATCGTCGCAGCGCATTTACGCGCTCTAGGCATCGAGGTGCAGGAGAAAGTAGGATATACAGGTGTTGTCGGTGTATTGAAAGGGGCTAAACCTGGTCCTGTGGTTGCGTTACGTGCGGATATGGATGGATTGCCTGTTTCTGAAAGAGGAGATTTGCCTTTTAAATCGAAGGTGGTTACGGAGTTTAATGGCCAAAAAACGGGTGTCATGCACGCTTGCGGTCACGATTCACACGTGGCGATTTTGATGGCGGTGGCGGAAATTTTGGCATCAGAAAAAGCGAAATTAGCCGGAACCGTTAAGTTTATTTTCCAACCTGCAGAGGAAGGTGTGTATAACGACAAAGGGGAAATGGTTCTTTCTGGAGCCGAATTGATGGTGAAAGAAGGCGTTCTTGAGAATCCGAAGGTAGACGTTATTTTTGGTTTACATATCGCTGCCGGTTCTGATAACGGTGTGATCGAATACAAGCCGGGTGCTACGATGGCTGCGGTAGATCAACTAGATATCAAAGTAAATGGAAAGCAGGCACACGGTGCTAGCCCATGGACGGGAATCGATCCGATTGTCATCTCATCTCAGATTGTAATGGGTTTGCAAACCATCGTTTCTCGCTCGGTTAATATCACCGAGGATCCAGCGATTGTAACCGTAGGGGCTATACACAGTGGTATTCGCCAAAACATCATCCCAGAGTCGTCTCATATGATCGGTACCATCCGTACCTTTGGGGTAGAGCAACGTAAATTAGTTCACCAACGCATTAAGGACATTGCCACGAATATCGCTGTAAGTGGTGGGGGTAAGGCCGATGTGACGATTGGTACGGGTTATCCAGTTACCTACAATAATCCACAGCTTGTGGAGAAAATGTTACCTACATTACAGGGGGTGAACGGGAAAGACCGGGTACGTGTCGTTCCTGCGCATACGGGTGCAGAAGATTTCTCTTTCTTCCAACAAAAAGTCCCTGGATTCTTCTTCTTTTTAGGCGCTCGCGCGGATAATAAGAAGGCGGACGAGGTGGCAGGACACCATACTCCAGATTTTCATTTAGATGAAGGTCATTTCCAAGTAGGGGTGAAAGCGCTCTCTAGCTTAGTGGTCGATTACTTCGAACAAGCAAAGAAATAATACATTAGGGATCTGCTGTTAAAAGCAGATCCCTTTTTTTATCCTAAACCTATGAAAAAACTTCTCCTTCTCCTACTAGTTGGATGTTTCGCCTATGGGCAAAATATCAAGACCGAACTTTGGAAAAAACCTTGGAAAGCCACCTGGATTACCTACGCTGAAAACTCAGCGAATGCCTATAATTTAGTTGGCTTGAAGGATTATGGAGTGTACCGTTTTCAACACAAAGTTCCTCTATTAGCTAAACCATCTAAATGCATCATTCACGTTTCGGGAGATAATCGATACAAACTATACATAAACGGGACCTGGGTATCAGCCGGACCAGCGCGAGGGGATTTGTATTTCTGGAATTTTGAAACGCTTGATATTGCCCCTTATCTAAAGGCTGGAGAGAATAAAGTGGAGGCCTTGGTTTGGAATGAAGGGAAAGGGAAGTCCGAAGCCCAAATTTCCTATGCTACCGGTTTTATTTTGCAGGCGGACGAGGAAACTTTCGAAGCCTTTAACACGAATGTAGGTTGGGAGGTCTCAAAAAATAGGGGTGTAAGTCCGCTAGCTGTTCATGTACCCGGATATTATGTAGCGGGTGCCGGAGAGATGCAGGAGTATGCTAAAGGTTGGACGCCTTTCATTTCTGCTAAATCGTTAGGGCCTGGATTAACAAAAGGCGCCGCTATCGATTCGAGAGGATGGATGTTGTACCCGTCTGCGATTCCTGCCATGGAATTAAAATCCCAACGATTTGCGGCGATTCGCAAAGGGGAGGGCGATTTGATACATGGAAGTCCATTGGTGATTATGGCAAATTCTTCTATGGATTTATGGATCGACCAAGGGGAACTAACCAATGCGTATCCACAATTGATTTTCTCAGGTGGTAAAGACGCAAAAATTGGTTTGACTTATGCAGAGGGCCTTTACGAAAAGAAGCCTTTGAGTACCACGACGAAGAACGGCAATCACAAGGGCAATCGCAACGAGATAGAAAATAAATATTGGTTAGGCCGCAAAGACAGCCTCATCGCGGATGGCGGAGCCCATACGTTCGAGACGATGACCTATCGGACGTTTCGCTATGTGCGTCTGACGGTGAAGACAGAAGGGGAAGATTTGACCTTACATGATTTTAAGAGTGTGTTTACTGGTTTTCCTTTTCAGGCCAAAGCCTCATTGAAAACAAATAACCCATTGATTCCACAATTGCTCGATGTGGGTTTCAGAACTGCCCGATTGTGTGCGATGGAAACCTATATGGATTGTCCCTACTATGAACAATTGCAATACATTGGGGATGCGCGGATTCAAGCGCTCGTGAGTTTGTATTATGCGGGTGATGAGCGTTTGGTTCGCCAAGCCTTGGATCACATGGATCATTCGCGCATCGCGGAAGGGATTACGCTTAGTCGCTATCCGACCGATTTGCACCAGCAAATTCCGACCTTCTCCTTGTGGTACATCGGGATGCTGCATGATTACTTGCGCTATGGAAAGGATCCGTCTTTCTTGAAAAATAAGCTGGCGGGTATGCGGGGAATTTTGGATTATTTTGCACGTTTTGAAGGGTCAGATGGGACCTTGCAGAACATTCCCTATTGGACTTTTTCGGATTGGGTGAATGCCTGGCCACGGGGAATTGCGCCGGTGGGACCTTTGGGGCGTTCTTCTGTACTTGATTTTCAGTATAGCTGGGTCTTGCAAAATGCGGCGGAATTAGAGCGTTATTTTGGTTATCCAGAAATGGCTGCGCGCTATGAGGCAAAGGTGAAAGCCTTGAAGCCTATTCTTCAAAAGCTATACTGGGACGCTGGACGCGGATTGTATGCAGATACGGAAGTACACGATAAATTTTCGCAGCATGCGAACTCGTTGGCGATATTAGCAGGGATGCCTGCTGCGGGGGTTGCGGATAAGCTTTTATTGGAGAAGGATTTAGCTCCAGCCTCGATCTATTTCAAATACTACCTGCATTTAGCATTAACGAAAGCCGGAAAGGGG
>JBJOIV010000085.1:0-7722 GCA_046046955.1 Bacteroidota bacterium
ACCTCGTTCAGTGGGCTCCAGCCGGCCAAAAGAAGTCCTATCTTTTTCGAAAAAGTCAGGAGATCCAACAATTATCAAGATAATCATACTGCCATCTTGACGTTTGGCATAAAAATTGATTAATATCGTCTGCTCACTGAGGAGCAGAATTTAAAAATGTGGTATGAATAATCCAAATGACCTTTTTAAGCATTTACAGCTTTCGGAGATGTCTGATTTTGAAAATATAGAATTGATTCCTATCGGATCTGAGGGGATGGATAATGATGACAAAATGAGTGTTTTGTCAGACCAATTGCCGATCCTTCCGATTCGTAATATTGTCCTGTTTCCAGGGATGGTTATTCCGATTACGGTCTCTCGCCAAAAATCTGTTCGCCTCGTGAAGAAGGCCTACAAAGGCGATCGGACGATAGGTGTTTTAGTGCAAGCAAATAATTCCAAAGACGAGCCCACTCCAGATGATTTGTACAAAATAGGAACAGTAGCGCACATCGTGAAGATGTTCGTCCTTCCAGGAGGAAATACAACGATCATCGTCCAAGGCCGCAAGCGTTTTGAAGTAAATGAATATATTAAAACCGAGCCTAATCTGTTAGCTCGCGTTTCCTATATCGAAGACACGTTCCCTAAGAAATTAAATAAGGAGAATAAGGCACTCGTTTCGACGTTGAAAGAGTGCGCGTTGAAAATATTAAATCTGAATCCAGAGATCCCCCGCGAGGCACAAATTGCCTTGGATAACATCGAATCTTCGGCCTTTTTAGTCCATTTCCTTTCCTCGAATATCAATGCGGAATTGAAAGAAAAGCAGGCTTTGTTAGAGACTTTGGATGGAATAGAACAAGCGACTCACTTGCTGGAGCACATGTTGAAAGACATTCAGCATTTGGAGTTGAAGCGTGAAATTCAGAGTAAGGCATCAAGCGATATCGACCAACAGCAGCGTGATTATTATATCCGCCAGCAGATCAAGGTCTTGCAGGAGGAGCTAGGAGTAGAAAGTCCAGAACAAGAATTGGACGGCCTGCGCGCAAAAGGGGCAAAGAAAAAATGGTCGAAAGAAGTAAACGATTTCTTCCAAAAAGAACTCTCTAAACTTCAGCGCACGAACTCCATGTCAGGCGAATACCCGATGCTGATGAATTACGTCGAGTTGTTAGCTGATTTGCCTTGGGGTGAATTCACAAAAGACAATTTTGATTTAGTGAAAGCAAAGAAGGTATTGGATGCGGATCATTTTGGTTTAGAAAAAGTAAAAGAACGCATCATCGAATACCTGGCTGTGTTGAAAATGAAGGGCGATATGAAAGCCCCAATTTTATGCCTTTATGGCCCTCCAGGTGTAGGTAAGACGTCTTTAGGTCGTTCGATTGCGAAAGCCCTAGGTCGTAAATACGTCCGTATGGCTTTAGGTGGTCTTCGTGATGAGGCTGAAATCAGAGGTCACCGCAAAACCTATGTGGGCGCGATGCCAGGCAAGGTGATTCAAAGCATTAAAAAAGCAGGATCATCGAATCCGGTTTTCATCTTAGATGAAATTGATAAGGTAGGTTCAGATCACCGCGGCGATCCTTCATCTGCCTTGTTAGAGGTATTAGACCCGGAACAAAACAGCAGCTTCATGGATAATTACCTGGAGTGTGACTATGATTTATCACGTGTGATGTTCATCGCCACGGCGAATAATTTAGATACGATTCACCCAGCTTTGCGTGATCGAATGGAGATCATCGAGGTAAGTGGCTATACGATAGAGGAGAAAGTCCAAATCGCGAAAAAGCACTTATTGCCTAAACAAAAGAAAGATCACGGTTTGGAAAAAGCGGAGTTCTCAATGAATGATGCAGCCATTGCCAAAGTGATCGAAGGCTATACCCGGGAATCTGGTGTACGTAAACTCGAGCAAGAGATCGGTCGCGTGGTGCGTAAAATCACGAAGTCCATCGCGATGGACCAGGATTATCCGCACAAAATTTCGGCGACGGATGTCGTGAAATTATTAGGCCAAGAACATTTTGATAAGGATACCTACGAAAACAATGAATACGCGGGTGTCGTAACGGGCTTAGCCTGGACACCAGTAGGAGGAGATATTTTATTCATCGAGACTTTATTGAACCGAGGAAAAGGTGTTTTAACGCTTTCGGGTCAACTAGGTGATGTGATGAAAGAGTCAGCGATGGCGGCCTTGAGTTTCTTGAAGGCACATTCAGAAGAATACGGCATTGATTACCGTATTTTCGACCAATACAATTTACACATTCACGTTCCAGCAGGGGCGGTGCCTAAGGATGGTCCATCGGCCGGCATTACGATGCTAACGGCGATAGCTTCAGCTTTAACTCAGCGCAAGGTGAAATCGAAGTTAGCGATGACAGGTGAGATTACGCTACGTGGTAAGGTATTGCCTGTTGGCGGCATCAAGGAGAAGATTTTAGCTGCTAAAAGAGCCGGAATCAAGGAGATTATCATGTGTTCGAAGAACCGCAAAGATGTGGAGGAAATCGAGGCGCATTATATCTCAGACTTGAGCTTCCACTATGTGGACGATGCGAAGGAGGTATTAGCCTTAGCTCTATTGAAAGAGCAGGTGAAGAGCCCAGTGAAATTTGTTTTTCAGGCAGAGCCGATAGCGAGTTCTTCCGCGGCGTTATAGTGAATTTCGCCCATCTCCAAGCTGAATTGGATGATGCGAAGTGCCTCAGCTGATGCCAAAGGGCGGAGGCATTCCACCAGATCTTGAACGGATAAAGGTCCGTTCTTCAAATAAGTCAGAATCAATTTGCGTTCTGCTTCGAGGCCTTCGGGGATATTTTTCCCGGAGGCTTCTTTTTTGCGCTGTAAGCAATTATCGCAAATACCACAGCTTTGCTGTAAAGACTCCCCGAAATACGATGTAATCAATAAGGTCCTACAAGCCTCAGGATGCTTCACATAGTGAACCATCGCATCAATCTTCTTCTTCGTCCGTTCCTTCTTCTTTAAATATTCCGACCAAAGAATCGGTAAATTTTCAATGTTCGCTCGGGGTGTTAAGAAAATGAGTTTAGGCAAACCATTTTGCTTATCGTATTCGATCAATTCAAATTTCTCCAGCAAAGCCAAATTTCGTTCTACCTCTGCCGGTGGAATTTTGATTTGATGCGCGAAGTCAGCCTCTGAAATGGAAACGAATTGCGTATATAGGTTACCACCATAGATTCTAAGTAGCGCTTTAAGGAAGGATTCGAATTTCTCATTTCGGATTTGGAAATCGTATAATTCGGTCGAGCTGACGATGAAACGGATTTTCGAGGGATTTTGAAAAGCCTCGTTCAACAGAATCAGACCTTCATTTTCGAGCATTTTTAGTGCGAAATAAGTTTGGGAGCTGGGTAAATTGAATCTTTGGCATAAATCCATCCAGTCAAAATCATAGCTCTGCAATTCTCCGCTACCTTCCGCTACCTGCAAATAATTAGATACCGCCTGATAGGTACGCTTAATAATCTCAGCGGTTGGGAAGGATTTTTCCCATTGCGCCGTCAAGTCTAAAATGTCCTTCTCTTCATAGAGGATGGCAGCGTAGGCTTTCTTTTCATCACGCCCTGCACGACCCGCCTCTTGGTAATAGGCCTCAATGGTATCCGGTAAATCCAGGTGAATGACCAGGCGCACATCCGGTTTATCGATTCCCATCCCAAAAGCATTCGTCGCCACAATGCAATCAATTTTGCCTTCGATCCAATCTTTTTGCCTCGAACTTCTCACCTCTGAAGGCAAGCCTGCATGGTAAAATGTGCTAGACAATCCGGCTTTAGATAACACATCCGAGATCTCCTGCGTCCTCCGGCGATTTCGAACATAGACTATGGAAGAACCGGGAACGCGTTGCAACATCGAGCACAACTTCTTTTCCTTGTCTGCCTCGTATAAGACGGAGTAGGAGAGGTTCGCTCGGCTGAAGCTTTTTTGGAAGACATTCGGTTTTTTAAAATGCAGCTTCTCTTGAATGTCATGCTGAACTTCCTCGTTCGCGGAGGCCGTTAAAGCGATGCAAGGCACCGTGGGAATCAATGCGCGAAAGTTAGCAATCTCTAAATAAGGCGGCCGAAAATCGTATCCCCATTGTGAGATACAGTGCGCCTCGTCGATAACCAAAAGGCTAATATTCATTTGCTTCGCGCGCTCGATGAACAGATCCGTTTTCAGACGTTCGGGCGAAACGTAGAGGAATTTTGTGTTGCCGTAAATGCAATTATCGAGTAAAATGTCGATTTGGCGCTGGCGGAGGCCAGAGAAAATGGCCGTGGCAGGAATCCCTCGACGATTTAGCTGATCGACTTGGTCCTGCATCAAGGCAATCAAAGGCGTAATGACGATACAAATTCCAGGCATCGCTAAAGCCGGGACCTGGAAGCAGACCGACTTTCCTCCACCGGTGGGCAATAAGGCTAGGGTGTCCTGGCCATCAAGTACCGAGTGAATGATCTCCTCCTGCAAGGGCCTAAAGGAGGTGTGTCCCCAGTATTTTTGCAATATGTTATTGATCTCTGCCATCGTCTAAACAAATCTACCAAAAAAGAATGAACTCCTCGAGCAGATTTTTAGGAATTCCTGCGAAGAAATTCTTATTTTTAGACACAAAAGAAAGCGTGTATGTTATTAGAGAAGGATTTAGCCCAATTATCAAAACGCGGAATTACGCCCGCAGAAATTAATCAACAAGTTGATTTTTTTAAGTCAGGTTTCCCCTGGATGAATTTGGAAAAATCAGCCTCCATCGGAAACGGGATTTTTCAATTTTCCGACAAGCAACGTCAGGAATTTATCGATCGTTTTGATCAGCAAAAATCAGCGCTTTCGATTTTGAAGATGGTGCCTGCCTCAGGTGCGGCCACCCGGATGTTTAAATCCTTGTTCGAGTTTTTATCGTCCGGTCAGGAAAACAAGGAGTGTACGAAGTTCTTTGATGAGCTTGATCACTTCGCTTTTTACCCAGAGCTGCAAGGGCTACTGGAAGCGAATGATGACTCAGCGGAAATACTTAAAAAATTACTCGGGTCAGATGGTATGGATTATGGCCAAAAACCCAAAGGCCTTCTCGCCTTCCATTCCTATCCGGAAGGTGCTCGAACTCCTTTAGAGGAACACATCGTAGAAGCGGCGGCCTATGCTTCGAACGGCAAAAATGCCCGTTTGCACTTTACGGTTTCGCCAGAACACCGCAGCGGCTTCGAAGCATTAGTTGCCCAGCTTGCCCCTAATTGGACCGCAAAAACGGGCATCAATTTCGAGATCACCTTCTCGGAACAAAAGCCTGCGACAGACACAATAGCCGTAAACCCGGATAATACCCTATTCCGCGAAGCGGATGGGTCACTACTTTTTAGACCTGCTGGCCACGGTGCCCTGTTAGAGAACTTAAATGATCTGAAAGCGGATGTCATCTTCATTAAAAATATCGACAATGTCGTTCCGGATGCATTGAAGCAGCCGACGATCGAATACAAGAAAGCGCTGGGTGGATTATTGCTTTGGATTTTGGAAGGCATTGAACACCTTGATAAGCAACTGCAAGAAAATCAATCGGAGGCAACGATAAAGGAAGCGCTTCAAGAGATGGCTACCTATTTAGGTTTTGTGCCTTCGGCGGAATTCGCGGCTTCATCACAAGAAGAAAAAATTACAAAAATTCGCGAAGTCTTAGCCCGTCCTACCCGCGTATGTGGGGTGGTGAAAAATACCGGTGAGCCCGGTGGAGGCCCCTTCTGGTGCCAAGATGCGAAAGGGAATTTTACATTACAATTAGTCGAGTCGGCGCAGATTGACATGAGGGATGAAGCCCAAAAAGCCAAATTCCACCAAGCTTCCCACTTCAATCCAGTGGATTTAGTGTGTGCAACTCGCGGTTTAAACCTATTGAACTACCGCGATATGAACACCGGTTTTATTACCGATAAGACGAAGGATGGCAAGGAATTAAAGGCGATGGAATTACCAGGTCTTTGGAATGGGGCGATGTCTGATTGGAATACCTTATTTGTGGAAGTTCCGTTGGAAACATTCAACCCTGTGAAAACGGTGACCGATTTAGTGCGACCTGCTCATCAAAATGGCTAGGATATTTTTTTGTTTGAAGAAAAACTCCCTATTTTTGTCGCCCCTAAGAAAGTGATTTTAAAGGAAGTATATAAATGCTTGATTACAAAAACCTTGCCCGGTTTCCAGGCAAGGTTTTTTATTTAATCTAGCACTAGGTAAAATTGCCAGACAAAAGCCTTTATAGGGGTAGTAAACAAAAAAATATGGCCTTAGAACAAACATGGAGGTGGTTTGGTCCAAACGACCCCGTTCAATTATCCGACGTCCGTCAAGCGGGCGCCACTGGTATCGTGAGTGCATTGCACCAAATTCCGAATGGACAGGTGTGGGAATTGAAAGACATTCTGGAACGCAAAGCGATCATTGAAGCGGCTGGTTTGACCTGGTCCGTGATTGAAAGTATTCCGGTGCACGAGGATATAAAAACCCGTTCTGGCAACTACAAGCAATACATTGAGAACTATAAAACTTCCCTTAGAAATGTAGGGGAGGCAGGCCTTGATTTAGTTTGCTATAATTTTATGCCCATCTTGGATTGGACTCGGACTGATTTAGATTTCCGTTTTCCAGATGGAAGCACAGGTTTGCGCTTCGATGCGGCAGAATTCTGTGCCTTCGAACTATTTCTTTTGAAGCGTCCTGGCGCAGAGCAGCATTACACGGCAGAACAAATCGCTAGAGCAGAAAAATGGCTAGCATCCGCTACCCAAGCGCAACAAGATAAACTAATCCGCAATATCATCGCCGGACTTCCGGGCTCTGAAGAGAGCTTCACGTTGAAGTCTTTCCAAGAAGCTTTGGATACCTATTCAGAAGTAGGGGAGAAGGAGTTGCGGGAGAATTTATATGATTTCATTCGCGAAATCACGCCAGCGGCTGAGGAGGCCGGGGTTAATTTATCGATTCACCCAGACGATCCTCCGTATCCGATTTTGGGCTTACCCCGTGTGGTGAGTACAGAAAGTGATGCGCTACAATTATTGAATGCTTACGAAAGCAATGTGAACGGCTTGTGCTTCTGTACCGGTAGTTATGGCGTTCGCGAAGACAATGATTTAGTGGGGATGGTTGAGCGTCTTGGCCATCGCATTAATTTCATCCACCTACGTGCTACGCGCCGGGATCAATATGGAAACTTCCACGAGGCGGATCACTTAGATGGCGATGTGGATATGTTTGGGGTGATGAAAGGATTGGTAAATGAGCAGGATAAACGTATCGCATCGGGTCGCAAAGATTTCCGCCTGCCCTTCCGACCAGACCACGGTCACCGCATGTTAGATGACTTGCAAGAAGGGAAGAAGACGAACCCAGGTTACACGGCGATAGGCCGTTTACGCGGGTTAGCCGAATTACGCGGTTTGGAAATGGGTATACGGGGCTTTTTGAAATAATTTTAATTTCCCCTTTTGATTTCTATATCTTATTGCTAACTTTGCACCCCCATTAGTGTGGGAGAACTCTATCTAATTGAGTCTTACGCGCTTGAAGGGATTAAAAGAATTTTAAAATTTAAACGGTAATTATTCCAAAATGCCAACTATTCAGCAATTAGTGCGCAAGGGACGTGAGCAAATGACTTGGAAATCTAAGTCACCAGCTTTGGATTCTTGTCCACAAAGAAGAGGGGTTTGT
>JBJOIV010000086.1:0-7707 GCA_046046955.1 Bacteroidota bacterium
TTTTTATCTGATGATTGATAAACAAAGGCAAAGCCTGATTGTTTATTTCTCCCACTTTAAAATTCCTTTTTTCAATACGTATAGAAAGCCCACTAAAAGCAAGCCCATGAAGACTAACATTTCATAGAAACCTGTCCATGATAATTGTTTGAAATTCACCGCCCATGGATACATGAAGACGATTTCTATATCAAATAGCACAAAAAGAATGGCTACCAGAAAGTACTTAACAGAGATAGGTGTACGCGCATCACCGATCGACTCGATACCACATTCAAAGGCATCGTCTTTCTTTTTCGAATGTCTTTTAGGACCTAATGAGTGAGTGGCTACCATAGTAGCGACGATAAATGCCAAAGCAGCTGCTAGCTGAACAAAAATAGGAAGGAAATCCTGAGGTTGATAGTTCATTACGAAGGCTTAAAATTCAAGCCGCAATTTACAGCTAAAAATCCAAATCTGGGAGAAAAATTCAGAAAAGGATTTAATTATTTCAGAAATTTCGTGTAATTTTGTCCTGCAAATAAGGGCACTCATTCAACACCCGGTTCAAATTATTTGCTATGCTTGATTCCAACAAATTTCTTTTCGAAGCTTTAACGTACGATGACGTGCTTTTGCTTCCCGCTTATTCCGAGGTTTTACCCCGTGAAGTAAGTACTTCATCCCGCCTTACGCGCAACATTACGTTAAACATTCCGATTGTTTCCGCAGCCATGGACACAGTAACGGAAGCTGATTTAGCGATTGCGTTAGCACAAGAAGGTGGTATTGGAATTATCCATAAGAACATGACGATTGCACAGCAAGCTGCTCAGGTTCGCAAGGTAAAGCGTTCTGAATCAGGGATGATCATCGATCCGGTGACCTTAAAAGACAATTCAACTTTAGGCGATGCACAACGTATCATGAAGGAATTCAAGATCGGAGGCATTCCAGTGATCGACAATGACGGGAAATTAGTGGGAATTTTGACGAACCGTGATTTACGATTCCAAAAGCAAACTGCTCGTCCTGTGAAGGAGATCATGACGAAGGACAATTTGATTACGGCCAAAGAAGGAATTAGCATGGAAGCGGCCGAAAGCATTTTGCAAGAATACAAAATTGAAAAATTACCCATCATCGATAAGAACGGGAAATTGATTGGTTTAATTACATACAAAGATATTTTGAAGCGCAAGTCGCACCCGTTGGCATCGAAAGATCCGCTAGGCCGTCTTCGCGTAGGTGCTGCCGTAGGTGTGACACCGGATTTATTAGACCGAGTTCAAGCATTAGTACAAGTAGGCGTTGACGTAATCAGTATCGATACGGCTCATGGTCACTCAAAAGGAGTAATCGACGCCTTGAAATCGGTGAAGAAAGCATTCCCAACCCTTGATGTTATCGTAGGAAACATCGCCACAGGTGAAGCTGCGGTTGCCCTAGCGGAAGCGGGAGCGGATGCAGTGAAAGTAGGTGTGGGTCCTGGAAGTATTTGTACGACGCGTATTATCGCCGGTGTGGGTATGCCACAATTGACGGCGGTGTATGAGGCGGCCAAAGCTTTGGAAAAATACGACGTCCCTGTCATCGCTGACGGAGGTATTCGCTATTCAGGTGATGTAGCCAAAGCTATCGCAGGCGGCGCAAGCACCGTGATGATGGGTTCACTATTAGCTGGAACGGACGAAGCACCAGGTGAAATGATCATTTTAGAAGGACGTAAATTCAAATCATACCGCGGAATGGGCTCCTTAGAAGCCATGGAAGATGGATCGAAAGACCGCTACTTTCAAGATGCAGAAGACGATATTAAGAAATTAGTACCAGAGGGAATCGTAGGTCGCGTACCGTTCAAAGGTTCCGTAACCGAGATTTTATACCAAATGGTCGGTGGGTTAAAAGCCGGCATGGGCTACTGCGGAGCTTCAACGATCGAAGCAATGCAACAAGCGAAGTTCGTGAAAATCACTTCAGCAGGTGTGAAAGAAAGTCATCCACACGATGTGAGCATCTCGAAAGAAGCGCCTAACTATTCAGCAAAATAAGTATTAGCTTATTCGTAAAAAAGGCCTCGCAAATCGCAAGGCCTTTTTTTTATTTGTAATTCTGAACCGTGTCTACAAAACACTGAACCTTATCCGGATCAATATCGGGATAAACTCCGTGTCCTAGGTTCGCAATATAACGCTGCGTCCCAAACTGATCAATCATCTTTTTCGTCTCCGCTTCCACCGTCTTGAAATCGCCATACAACGCACAAGGATCTAAATTACCTTGCAAAGTCTTGTTAGAACCCACTAACTTTCTCGATTCCGCGATATCCATATTCCAATCCAAACCGATGGTCGCACAATTCAAAGCAGCCATCTCTTCGCGAGCGAAGAAAGCCCCTTTCGCAAAAAGCGTCACCGGAACCTCCGTCACCGCGTCACAAATCTGCTTCAAGTATGGCGTCGAAAACACCGAATATTGCGCCGGCGATAGAATGCCAGCCCAGGAATCAAAGATTTGGACTAAATTAGCTCCGGCCGCTACCTGTGCCTTCAAATACGAAATCGTCGAATCCGTAATCTTTTGCAACAAAGCATGAGCCAGTTCAGGCTCGGCATATAACATCTTTTTGGCCTGCGAAAAAGTCTTCGAACCTTTCCCCTCGACCATATAACAGAAAATCGTGAACGGCGCACCCGCAAATCCGATTAACGGAACCTTGCCACCTAACTCCTTCTTTACGATCTTAATCGCATCCAACACATATTTCAAATCCTCTTCCGGATTCGCCTCTCTAATTTTCATTAAATCCGCCTTCGACCGAATCACCTCCGGAAAAACCGGCCCCTTCTGCTCCTCCATCACATACGGCAAACCCATCGCCTCCGGCACCACTAAAATATCCGAAAAAATAATCGCCGCATCCACTCCAAAACGCGTCACCGGCTGAATCGTCACCTCAGCCGCCATCTCCGGATGCGTCGCAAGCCCTATAAAGGACCCCGCCTTCGCTCTCACTTCTCTATATTCAGGTAAAATTCTCCCTGCCTGACGCATCACCCAAACAGGTATTCGCTCCACAGGCAGACCCTGCGCGGCACGAAGAAGAAGATCGTTTTGTAGTTTTTCCATAAGCGTACAAAGGTAAGGGAAATTAGTCCGAAGGGAAAGAGTCCGGAGGGAAAAAAGTCTTTAGTCCGGAGGGCAAGAGTCCGGAGGGAGGTAGTCCGAAGGGGGTAGTCCGAAGGAGATTATCAGGTTATTGATAAAATAAATAACCTAAAAATCGTTTGAAAAATAAACATATGCGAGTTACTAAGTTCGAAGACCTTCTTGTGTGGCAAAAATCAATTCTACTCAGCATGGAAATCTATCAGCTATATTCTGATAATAACGATTGGGGATTTAAGAATCAAATACAACGAGCATCCGTTTCAATAGCGAATAATATCGCAGAAGGCTTCGACAGAAGTTCTGACAAAGAGTTTAAACGATTTTTATTTATCGCATTAGGTTCAGCCAGTGAAGTTCGTTCTATGAATTACTTGGCTGCAAAACTTATGTATATCTCATTAGATGAATATGACGTATGTAATGATCATTTAATTGAAATTTCAAAAATGCTGAATGGCCTATCTAGATCTTTAAACAGAAACGAGGTAAAATATCTATAGACGTCTGACTACCTCCCTTCGGACTAATCCCCCTCGGACTTCGGACTAACCACCTCCGGACTAATCCCCTTCGGACTTCGGACTAACCCCCTCCGGACTACCTCCCTTCGGACTTCGGACTAACCCCTCCGGACTAATCCCCTTCGGACTTCGGACTAACCCCCTCCGGACTAATCCCCTTCGGACTTCGGACTTATTTCCTTACCTTTGTCCCTCATCATCACCCGCCCTATGGCTCAGATTAACGCTAAATTTGTTACCAGTAACACCGATTTTAAGAATTGCCCGCCGGCGAAGTACCCTGAATTTGCCTTTATTGGCCGATCGAATGTGGGGAAATCGTCGCTAATAAATTCGTTGACCTTTCATAAGGGTTTGGCGAAAACGTCGCAGACACCGGGGAAAACACAATTGATTAACCACTTTATTATTGATGAGAAGTGGTTTTTAGTGGATTTACCGGGTTATGGTTTTGCCAAAGTCAGTAAGGAGAAGCGCAAGGAATTTGAGAAGATGATCTTCGATTATTTGATTCATCGGGAGAATTTGACGTGTTTGTTTGTGCTCGTGGATATACGTTTGAAGCCACAGGCGGTGGATATCGAGTTTATGAGCCGCATGGTGGAGGATGAAATTCCGTTCTATATTGTCTTTACGAAGTCGGATAAATTATCCCAAAAGCAAGTGAATGAGAGTGTGGAGCTCTACAAGAATTTCTTGTTAGAGATGTGGGATGAGTTGCCTCCGTTGTTTATTACGTCGGCGGAGAAGCACGTAGGACGCGAGGACATTTTAAAGTCCATTGATGAATTAATTAAGACATCCCCTTACAGAATAGGGAAATAATACTAATTTTGCCCCCATAACAAGCGAAAAAACATGGATTTATTGAATGAAGTTGCCCATATCTCGGGAAAAAGTGGATTGTACAAAGTGTTAAAGCCTACACGCACGGGAGTGATTGTGGAGACTTTGGACGCAGCGAAACAAAAATCAGTAGTAGGTGGTCAAACACGTATTTCGGTATTAAAAGACATCTCTTTGTACTTAGATGATCACCAAGACAGCACTTTACCGTTAGCGGACTTATTTTTACAAATCCACGCTAAATTCAATGGCGTTTTACCGATTGAGGCAAAGAAAGCAAGCGATGCGGAGTTATTTAGCACCCTAGCAACTGTGGTTCCCAACTACGATACAGATCGCGTTTTTGCATCAGACATCAAAAAAATCTTAAGCTGGTATTTAATTTTGGTGGCAAACACACCAGAATTATTCCCTGCAGCAGCGAAGGCAGAGAAAGCCGAAAAGGCTCCTAAAGCGGAGAAAGCTCCAGCGGAGAAAGCAGAAAAAAAGGCTGCCGCGAAAAAAGCAGCGAAATAAGCACATGCAGATTCGGCCTATTGAACCTGGAGATAACGTAGCATTGGCGAAAGTCATTCGGGCGGCATTGACGGAATTTGGGGCGAACAAACCGGGTACGGTCTATTTTGATCCGACCACGGATGCTTTGTATGAGCTTTTCAGAACTCCTGGCTCCTATTATTTTGTGGCGACCATTGACCAGTCATTGGTGGGTGGTTGTGGCATATTTCCGACCGATAATTTACCAGAGGGGACTTGCGAACTAGTTAAATTATATGTGGCCAAAGAAGCCAGAGGAACAGGACTAGGCAAGCAATTGATGGAAAAGTCGATGAGCTGGGCAAAATCATATGGTTATACCCAGGTCTATTTAGAATCCATGCCCGAACTGACGAAAGCCGTTTCTATTTACGAAAAAGTCGGATTCAAATCGCTCGATGGACCTTTGGGGAATAGCGGTCACGATGGCTGCGACATTTGGATGTTGAAAGAGCTATAAAACAAAAAAGCCTTCGAAAAAATTCGAAGGCTTTTTTATGCAATCAGATAAATTATTTCAACGAGTTAATGTACTTAGCTAATTTAACGGCATCCTCTTTAGGCACGTTAGTCATTGGTGCCATTGGAGGGTAACCAGGCCAGTTAGATGGCTGCGGCTTCGCGATTAAAGCAACAATTTTATCGACTGAATACTTCTTCTTAGCTACATCTTTGTAAGCTGGGCCTACTAAACGAGCGTCCACTTTGTGGCAAGCGAAGCAAGTATATTTTGTCATTAATGGTTTGATGTCTGCTGGAAAATCTTCCGCTTTTGCTTGAAAACCGAAAGCCATTGTTCCGAATACAAACGTTAAAATTAGTTTAGATATGTTTTTCATACGAGGTATTTGATTAATTAGGTTACAAATAAAGGGATTAAAGCGTTATTATCCGAATTTATTTTGCTTGAATTGCATCGACTGCGTTTCGCACGCTACCGTGTTTTTCCAAAAGTTCCGCAGCCACCTCATCACTTACGCCGGTCGCTTCGCGAACCATGCGAATAGCACGCAACACTAATTTATGATTACTTAATTGCATGTCTACCATTTTATTTCCTCTCACGCGACCTAGCTGAATCATAACAGCAGTGGAAAGCATATTGAGAACGAGCTTTTGGGCTGTCCCTGACTTCATTCTTGTACTACCTGTCACATATTCAGGACCTACGATCACTTCAATTGGGTATTTTGCCTCAGCAGCCACCACACTTCCACCGTTGCAAACAATACAGCCTGTTAGAATTCCACGAGCATTTGCATCACGCAATCCTCCTACTACATAGGGGGTTCGACCTGAAGCCGCTATTCCGACTACGGTATCCAAGGTATCAATACCATAGGCCTCCATATCTAACCAAGCCTGTTTTTCATCATCCTCCGCATTCTCCACTGCTTTTCTAATCGCTGAATCTCCTCCCGCAATTAAACCAATCACCCAATCATGAGGAACGCCATAGGTAGGCGGACATTCGGAGGCATCTACGACACCTAAGCGTCCAGAAGTTCCTGCGCCGATGTAAAAAAGGCGACCGCCTTGCTTCATGCGTTTCACGATTTCATGCACAAGTGGCTCGATGGCAGGAATGACTTTTTCTACCGCTAATGGCACCGTTTTATCTTCCGCATTGATTTGGCGTAAGATGGTGTCGACCGTTTGTTTTTCTAGATCTTGGTAGGTCGAGGATGATTCCGTTGCTAAAGCACTTAAGTTTTCTGCCATCTTATTTCGATAATTCTGCGAAGTTTTGGAAGAAATGAGGAATCGTTTCTATCCCTTTGTAAAAATTAAATAAGCCATAATGCTCATTAGGCGAGTGAATCGCATCAGAATCTAGGCCAAAACCCATCAAAATCGACTTAATTCCCAATTCTTTCTCAAACAAGGCCACAATTGGAATACTTCCACCTCCACGCGTAGGAACAGGTTCTTTTCCAAATGTCGTTGTCATCGCATCCGATGCCGCTTGAAAAGCAATACTGTCTGTCGGCATTAAATATCCTTCGCCACCATGATGGGCGGTCACTTTAACCTTCACTCCTTTAGGGGCAATCGAAATAAAATGCTCTGTAAACAATCGCGTAATTTCAGCCGAAGACTGATTAGGCACTAATCGCATGGAGATTTTCGCGAAAGCCTTAGAAGGCAAAACCGTCTTCGCTCCTTCGCCTGTATAACCACCCCATATCCCATTGACATCCAACGTAGGACGAATAGAGGCACGCTCCAAGGTCGTGAAACCTTTCTCCCCGTAAACGGTGTCGATGCCTAAATCTTTTTGGTAAGCTTCTAAATCAAAAGGCGTCTGAGCCATTGCTGCTCTATCCGCCGCGCTCACTTCCATCACTCCATCGTAAAATCCAGGAATCGTGATGTGGTTGAACTCATCGTGCATGGACGAGATCATTTGGCATAAAATATTAATCGGATTCGCCACCGCACCACCATAAACTCCTGAGTGTAAATCGCGGTTAGGCCCTTGCACTTCCACTTCCATGTAGCTCAAACCACGTAAACCGACATCAATCGACGGAATATCATTCGCAATAATCGCGGTATCAGAGATTAAAATCACATCTGCTTTTAGCAATTCCTTATTCGCCGCCACAAAGTTTCCCAGGTTATCTGAGCCCACTTCCTCTTCTCCCTC
>JBJOIV010000087.1:0-7649 GCA_046046955.1 Bacteroidota bacterium
GACAAGTTTAAAGAAATCGCTGCGGCGCTTTAATTTTAAATTGTCCTGCTATTTTTGAAAGCCCCGCAAATTGCGGGGTTTTCTGTGAACAAAGGTTCGTATATTTGTGTTCTACCTATTAAAAGTAGAAATTTGATTTTTAAACATTGAAATCTATGTATCCAAAGGAATTATCATCAGAAGAATTTCGCAAGTATGCGGTTCATCACAGAGGTTTGAACGGTCTTGCAGTTGATCAATATATGAATAACATCGGCAGTCGCCCGATGCACCAAATCGAAGATATGACGCAATACATCATTGAGGAACGCCCAATGCGTTTCGCTCAAATCGATGTATTCTCTCGTTTAATCATGGATCGCATCATCTTTATGGGCGTTCCGGTAGATGATTACATGGCAAATATCATTGTGGCTCAATTATTATTCATGGAGTCTACGGATGCAAAGAAAGACATCGTGATGTATATCAATAGCCCAGGTGGATCCGTTTACGCTGGTTTAGGTATCTACGATACGATGAATTATATCCGTCCAGAAGTAGCTACTGTTTGTACATCTCTTGCAGCTTCCATGGGAGCGGTTTTATTAGCCGGTGGTGCAGCTGGTAAGCGTTCTGCCTTAGAGCACGCGCGTGTGATGATTCACCAACCTTCAGGTGGTGCGCAAGGTCAGTCACGTGACATCGAAATTACGGCGCGCGAAATCGTGAAAATTCGCCAAGAACTATATGAAATCTTAGCGAAGCACTCTGGAAAATCATTCGAAGATATCGAGCGCGATTCAGATCGTGACTATTGGATGAAAGCGGCTGAGGCGAAAGAATATGGTTTAATTGACGAGATTTTAACAAGAACTGTCTAGTGGCTAGTAAAAAAACAAGTTGTTCCTTCTGCGGTCGTCCTAAAAATGAGGTAGGTTTATTGCTTTCTGGCATTGATGGCCACATTTGCAATAACTGCTTGCAACAAGGATATGAGGTGGTGAAAGAGGAGATGGGTGTAGCGGCTCAAGCGAAAGCGGGCATGAAACACTCGTTTGAATTAGTGAAGCCGAAGGATTTGAAAGAATATTTAGATGGCTATATCATCGGACAGGAAGAAGCAAAAAAACACCTTTCTGTGGCGGTTTATAACCACTACAAGCGTTTAATGCAGGCTCCTTCGAATGACGATGTCAAGATCGAGAAGTCGAATATCCTGATGGTAGGCGAGACGGGGACGGGTAAAACCTATTTAGCTCGTACACTTGCCCAAAAATTACAAGTGCCTTTCTGCATCGCCGATGCCACCGTAATTACGGAGGCCGGTTATGTGGGTGAGGACGTGGAAACGATTCTAACACGTTTACTTCAAGCGGCAAATTATGACGTGGAGAAGGCCGAATGTGGTATCGTTTTCATTGATGAAATAGATAAAATCGCCCGCAAATCTGATAATCCATCCATCACACGTGATGTGTCTGGTGAAGGAGTACAGCAGGCTTTATTGAAATTACTAGAAGGTTCGATTGTGAACGTACCACCGCAAGGAGGTCGCAAGCATCCAGACCAAAAGATGATCGCCGTAAACACAGAGAACATTTTATTCATTTGTGGCGGTGCTTTTGATGGCATCGATCGCCACATTGCGAAGCGCTTGAATTCGCGTCCGATTGGATTCTCAGGTGATGATACCTTCCACGAGTCATTCGAAAAGGACCAAATTATGAAGTATGTGACGGCACAGGATCTGAAGTCTTTTGGCTTGATTCCTGAACTATTAGGTCGTCTTCCTGTCGTGACTTATTTAAATCCTTTAGATACGACGGCTTTGTTGTCTATCTTAACGGAGCCTAAGAACGCGTTAGTGAAGCAATACGAGAAGCTTTTCGAGATGGAAGGCGTTTCGTTGACTTTCCAACACGATGCTTTAGTCTACATGGTGGAACAAGCCATGCAATATAAATTAGGTGCGCGTGGCTTACGCTCTATAATGGAAGCGGTGATGACTGACGCGATGTACGAAATTCCATCTCAGACGGAAATGAAGAGCTTCGAAGTGGATTTGAATTATGCAAAATCGAAGTTCGAAAGAACAGTATTTCATCAAATGAAAGTAGTCGCTTAATATGCCAGCTACCCAGCTTGTTTTATTGCATGGTTTTGGGGAAGATGAACGTATTTGGGCTGATTTCTTACCTTATCTAGGGGAGAATTATACCATTCACGCGCCATCCTATGCCGCTTGGACGGATTGTTCTACGCTAGCCGATTACGCGAAAAAAATACAATCTTCCTTGCCTGCTAGTCTTCCCTTTTGTGTGGTAGGTCACTCGATGGGAGGGTATATTGCTCTGGAGTTAGCGTCTTTATTTCCTGAGCAGGTTAAAAAAGTGGTGATGTTGCATTCTACTTTTTTGCCAGATACCGAAGAAAAGAAAGTCAATCGGGATAGAACGGCAGAGCTATTGGCTAAAAAAGGAACTAAGTTTTTTATAGGACCCTTTCTTCCTAATTTATTTGCTGTTCCTTCTAGCGAGCAGATTGCTGTCTTGGCAGAGCGTTACAAAACCTTGCCAGTGGAGGGATTAATTGCGGCGACTAAAGCGATGCGCGATCGAAAAGATTTCACGGACTTTGTTCAAGCTACCTCGATTCCATTTTTATTTATTTTGGGAGCAGAGGATGCCCTAATCTCTCCTGAATCCATTACTCGTTTTATTCAGAAATCCGTCGTAATTTTACCCAATGTAGGCCATCAAGGTACCTACGAAGCGCCTGAAGCAGTTGCTGAGGCGATTAATCAATTTGTGAATGTCTAATATTATCATTGCCCTTGATGGCTTTTCTTCTTGTGGAAAAAGTACGACTGCCCGCCACGTAGCGGCAGCCTTGCACTATGCCTTTTTGGATACGGGTGCCATGTACCGTGCTGTAGCCCTTTATTTTCACCGCCAAAACGTCGATGTATCAAATCTTCAATCCGTAAAAGACGCACTTTCACATGTAGAGATTACCTTTCAGTTTAATCCTTCAAAACAAGCATCAGATACCTTGTTGAATGGGGAGAATGTAGAGGCGGAGATTCGTAAAATGTATATTTCAAATTTAGTGAGCCAGATAGCGGCTATACCTGATGTAAGGCATGCGATGGTTGCGCAACAACAGCGAATGGGCGAAAAGAAGGGGATTGTGATGGATGGCCGTGACATTGGTACGGTTGTTTTTCCAAACGCCGAATTAAAGATTTTCATGACCGCTGAGCCGCATATTCGGGCACAGCGACGCAAATTAGAACTACTGCAAAAAGGAGAAGATTTACCTTTAGAAGAAATCATTGAAAACCTGCGCAAAAGGGATGAAATTGATTCAAACCGGAGTGAAGGGCCTTTAAAGCGGGCAGCCGATGCGATCGATTTAGATACCTCTTATCGTACGATGGATGAGCAAGTAGAGTTTGTTTTAGATCACGTTCGACGCGTGCAAGGTGAAAAACGCTAATCCATTTATCATCGTAGGCCAGGGTTTAGCTGGCACCATTTTAGCCCATCATTTCTTAGAGGCCGGGTTTCCCTTTGTGATTTACGATTCCCCAGAGACTCATTTTACCTCATCACAGGCCGCAGGTGGAATTTTTAATCCGGTGACGGGTAGAAAATTAGAAAAGACTTGGCTTGCAGAAGACTTATTTCCCTATTTAGTTGACTTTTATTCTCGCTTAGAGCAAACACTAGGGGCTTCCTTTTTTCACCCCATGCCACTTTTTCGTCCCTTTGCAAATGACGAAATGAAGACCTGGTTAATGGATCGAAAAGAGACGATTGACCATGCATATTTGCGTTGGGAAGCGGAGGGAGTTTGGGTGGAACAAGCCGGATGGGTGGATGTAATGAAACTTTTACAGATCTCGCGTCTTTATTTCATCGAAAAGGGTTTGTTGAAAACAGAAACCTATACAGGCCATGAAGCGATTTTTTGTGAGGGATTTCATGGTCAAAAAAATCCCTTGTGGTCAAGTTTACCTTTCTTGCCGGCCAAAGGTGAGTTGATGGAAATTCAATCAGACGAACCCTCTGAGGACTATATTTTAAATAAAAATGGCTTTATACTGCCTTTGGGTGGGAAGCAATTCAAGGTAGGAGCTACCTATAGTTGGAAGGAATTCACGAATGAAATTACCTCAGAATCCCGAGATGCTTTAGAGGATAAATTGAAAGGATTGGGTGTGGAGGCTTATGCATTTATTTCCCAAAAGACCGGTGTTCGTCCCGCGACTCAAGATCGCCGACCGTTTGTGGGTTTTCGATCCGATGGGAAGGCGGGTATTTTTAATGGATTTGGCTCCAAAGGAGTGTCATTAAGTCCTTTTTTTGCGAAACAATGGACGCAAGAAATCCTCGGAAAAGCGGAGGTAAATTCTGAAGCATCAATTCGTCGATTTTATCATTTATTTTCCGTTTAAATCAGTAAATTTGGTTTTAAAGTCTTTGGCCAAATGCGTAGTGTAAAATTCTTTTTCGCCGTCCTATTGCTTCTGTCTTTCAGCTACATTCAGCTTAAAGCACAGAATTCGCAATGGATAGAGGAGAATCATCGCATTCAATACCAGAAATTTTCCTGGAAATATGTGGCCAGTTCGAATTACGAGGTCTATTACTTGGATAAGGACGAGCCATTAGCTAAGTCAACGCTAACCTATTTAGAAGCAGATTTTGTTCGAATTACGGAACTGATTTCATATTCTCCGGTACAAAAAGTCAAGATTTTTATCTACCCAAACCACGAATCCTGGTTACAAAGTAACAGCGGAATATCGCTAAGTGATGCGAAAGAGGTGGACAATGAAAACCTCTCTAAATTCCGAATTGAAATCCCCTTTAAGGATAATTTATATTCGTTTAAGCAAGAATTAACGAAAAATGTGGTGCGTGTTTACTTGCACGACCTGCTCTATGGCGGGAGTGTAAAAGATGTTTTGCAAAGTTCGTTGTTATTAAACTTATCTGATTGGTACGTTTTAGGGATGGCAGCCTATATGGCGACTGGCGATTCTCCAGAAATGCGCCGTTTCACTTATCAAATTATCAGCGAAAATAAGATCCGAAAACTGCCTTTAGCGAAAGGGAAGGAAGCGGAGCTCCTGGGGCAATCGATTTGGTCCTATATCGCTAGTACGTATGGAAAGCAGGCCATTGGCAATATTCTGAATTTGACGCGGATTATCCGGAGTGAGCAGTCAAGTGTGTCCAGTACGATTAGAAAACCTTTCTCTAAGTTCTTAAAGGAGTGGTTTGAATATTATTTAAACGATGCCAAGCAGTTAGAAGTAAATTCGCAAAAAGTATTCTCTACGGATGATTTTACGGGTACCCCTGCTGGGATAAAATCCTATCGAATGAGCCCGGATGGATTGCACGAGGTGTGGGTGAGTGATGAATCCGGACGTTTTAGCGTTCATTTACATTCGCTTGCTTCGAAAAAAACGCAGGTGATATTGCAGTCAGGCCTGAAAGAGGTCAATCGCTTGTCTTCAGGCAAAGGACCATTATTGTCTTGGAGTGCTAAAAATCAGTTACATGTGTTGTTCTCAGATCAAGGATTCACGTGGTTGAAGACGTTTCAAGTTGACAAAAATGGCCGCAGCACGGGTGATCAAAAAAAGAAGATCGCCAATCTGTCCTATCTATCCATGGAGATGAATCCGAATGGAACGAAAATGTTGGTGCGTGTTTTGGAAAAAGGCCAAGTGGATGTAGGGATGTACGATTTAAAGCGCAACCGCCTAAATCTTATTACGAAGGATGCTTTTGATGAAACGGAGGCTCATTTATTACCTGATAACCGCATATTGTATGTCAGCGATCGGTACATTGATTCCCTGCCTGCGCCTGCAGCTCCCTTCTCCTCTGCATTTGTCTATAACCCAGAAGAGCCTGAGAATCCGATACGCCTATTTTCTACCTCGGGTAAAGTGTCTAATTTTCAGTTTCGCTCGGATTCAATAGCCTATTTTTTACATTCCCAAAGTCAAGGTAACCGACTCATCCGATTTAATCTAGCGGATACCTCTTTCCAGCAAATGGCTTTGCGCTCTGTGGCTTGGGATCAATTCGAAATCTCCCCTACGGGAATTTCTAGTAAGGAGAATACCATACTAACAGACAAAATCGCGCGTTATTCTTGGTCGAGTATCGATGAACTGACGAACTCAGCTTGGATACCTACTATCCTAGATCCGGTGGTGCAAGCGAGTCTGGAAACGCAAGTTGTAGAAACTTCAGATGCGGCTAAAAAACAAAGACGTGCTCGACTTGAGAGACAGCAAAGCATTCGATTGAAAAGAGAGCCAGGGAAGTTGATAGGGCCATATGAGTATGAGAGTTCCTTTGTGATGAATAGTTCAGAGGGACTTTTTAAATCAGATCCCATTCGAGGATTAGGTTATGCTTATGAGTTGAAGGCAAACGATTTACTCGAAAATCACTTGTTCAAGGCCGGGGTGTTTTTAGCGGCGAATCTACGTAATACAGATCTTTGGGGAGAATACAATTACCTAGCTAATAAACTCGATTGGACATTCCGCTATGATCGGAAAGTTTTGGGTCAAGACACGGAATCAGAAATTCAAAAAATACGCTACAATCGATTTGCTCTTAGTGCCAGCTATCCCTTCAGTTTACTCAGCAGACTGACTATGACGGGAATGTACCGAACAAACCGTTTGTTTAGTCAATATACCTTAGCGAGCCCTGAGGATTATATCGGTTATGCCGGTGCGCAGGTAAATTATGTCTACGATCATACGATACCAGCAGGAGAGAATTTGAGGACTGGTTTACGTTTCAGTGTCATTGCTGAGGCAAATACGGCAGTCGAGAAAACGGGGGATTTTGTTCGCTTGGTTTTGGACACACGCTATTATAAAAAAATATCCAATTCATTCTATGTGGCGACGCGGTTTTCAGCCTCACACCAAGTGGGTTCTGCTGCTCCAGCTTCTATGCTAGGCGGGGTGGATAATTGGTTGTTTAATAAGGCAGAAACGAGAACGCAGGAAACTCCTTTGGGGACTCAGGGATTAGCGAATCGGGATATTTTCATGAGTGAATTTATCGCCCCATTACGTGGATTCTCCTATAATAAATTGAGTGGGAACAGTCATTTATTGTTGAACGTCGAATTGAGAATGCCGGTCAAGTCCTTGATGTCTGTGGAGTCATCCTCCTTCTTGAATTCCCTGCAATTGGTCGGATTCACGGATATAGGAACTGCCTGGACGGGTTCCAGTCCTTTTGAAAAATCAAATGGATTCAATACCAATGTGTATGGCGGGAATACGAACCCCTTCCAAGCGACCGTGACTGATTTTCGTAATCCTTTTTTAATGGGCTATGGAATGGGAGCGCGTGCGAATTTGTTTGGATACTTTGTGAAGTTTGACTATGCATTTGGTCTAGAAAATAAGGAAGTGAAATCTCCAGTTACCTACTTATCTCTGGGATACGACTTTTAATGAAAAAATGCCTACTCTTTTTCTGGTTGCTATTGCCTGCTCTTTTAGTAGGCCAAAGCCTCAGTGTATCTAACCTACCCATTCTTCGCATCAATACGAAGTCAAGGATTATTCAGGACGAACCTAAAATTCCAGTAGTGATGGAATTGTTCGATTC
>JBJOIV010000088.1:0-7437 GCA_046046955.1 Bacteroidota bacterium
CGGCAATCGATGCAAAGGCATCGGCACTTGGTCCTTCCGTTGAGGCGATCGGTTTTCCTTCGTCACCTGCCTCGCGAATCGCCTGAATCAACGGAACCTCACCAAGGAAAGGGACAGCATATTTTTCTGCTAATTGCTTACCGCCATCTTTACCGAACAAGTAGTATTTGTTTTCCGGTAATTCAGCCGGTGTGAAATAGGCCATATTCTCTACTAGACCTAACAATGGAACATTGATTCCGGCTTGCTTAAAGAACGCTAAACCTTTGGTCGCATCAGATAAAGCGACTTTTTGAGGAGTTGTTACGATCACCGCACCGGTTAATTTGATTAACTGCACTAAGGTTAAATGGATGTCTGAAGTTCCTGGAGGAAGGTCAATTAATAAATAGTCTAATTCATCCCAGTTTGTATCGCCAAAAAACTGACGCAAAGCCTGCGTCATCATCGGGCCTCTCCAGGGCACAGGACTTTCTGTAGGAGCTAAAAAGCCCATCGAAATCATCTTGATGCCATATTGCATAATGGGTTGAATGCGATTCTTGCCATCAACTTCTGTCACAAGTGGTTGCAAATCTTCCGCCCCAAACATCACTGGAATAGAGGGACCAGAGATATCAGCATCGAGGATTCCGACTTTAGCGCCCGCATTTTTCAAGGCCATCGCTAAGTTTGCCGTAACGGTTGATTTACCGACTCCACCTTTACCAGATGCTACAGCAATCACGTTTTTAACTCCCGGAATTAAAGGGTCTTTGGACGTTAAGGTAGTCACCTCAGCCGTCATATTGATAACGATTTTGAGGTCTGGATGCACCAAGTTGTGAATCGCATCCTCGCAATCTTTTCTAATCTTCTCTTTTAGTGGACAAGCTGGTGTCGTTAACACAACGGTGAAGCGAACTTCACCCACGCCTAATTCCACGTCTTTAATCATGTTCAAGGTTACTAAATCCTTCTTTAGATCAGGCTCTTGAACGGTGCTTAGTGCACCTAAAATAATCTCTTTGCTTACGCTTAATTCTCCCATGAATCTCTTTTCCTTTTCAAACCTCAAATATAGGTGTTTTTTATTTCATGCGCGACGTATTCGGCGATTTTGCACGTATCTATTTCTTGGTATTTTTCTTCATTTAGTTCTGCCAAAAGCACCTCGAGCACCCTTCGGTGGTCAATCAATTTAGCCGGATGAGGTCGGTGACCAAGCGTTCGGTAAATGGAGTCCCATTTTTTTGAAATCGAGAGCAGTTCCGTGTCAAAATAGGACGTTTTAAATCGCTCCCAAATATAGGTTTGTGCTTGCTCGTTCGGATGGATTAGATCAGCCTCATAAAAACGGTAATCCCGTAATTCGTCCAGCATAATCTCATAAGCTGGGAAATAGTGGACATTTTCAAAGCGTTTCGAAACGATATCCGCTGCCAGGCGTAGCGTGGATTTGGAAACCTGATTCTCCAGCATGCCGTCTTTCGTGTGACGAACGGGGGAGACGGTTAACACGACCTGCGTCGTAGAGGGGAGAGTAGAGAGTAGAGAGTAGAAATTTTCCACCATCTCATCCACCGTAGACAATCTCTTTTCGAAACGATCTGCCGGCATCTTGTGGCAGTTAGCCACTGATTTATTTAGATGTTTGTCAAAATAACTAAATGCGGTTCCCCAAGTCAGGAGTAGAAAGTCCGTATCAGCGGTAAAGTTCGACACTTCGGCAGCTACTGATCGCACATCATCCAGCAACTCGTCTGACGTAGTCGCTGTAAAAACCGAATGATAATCTGGGTGTAAAAAATACCCATTTTGTTCATAAACCTCCTCTGAAACGCTACCCGAAAGAGCCCGCGTTATAGCAAAGGGGTGAAATAAGGTCCCGAAAGGCTGCGTCTTCACCTCCAATGGCAATAAGCTCAAACGCGCTCCCATCGAGGCTGAAAAACAAGAACCCATCGTCAGCACCTTGCTCCGATGATTCATCAGAACAGGTGCTGCAGGAATGGGAAATGTGGTGGTTAATTGCATTATTTTACAGAAGAAGCCCAAGCATTCATTTTGGTCTCCAATACATCTAAAGGCATGTTTCCATCCTTCAAAATTTCGTCATGGAAATCAGATAATTTGAATTTAGGGCCCATTTCTTTCGTTAAACGTTCGCGAATTTCGCGAATTTTTAAGGCTCCTATTTTATAGCTTAACGCTTGTGCCGGGATGGCCATGTAGCGTTCGATTTCAGCGATTGTGCCCTCTTCACTTAAGGGTTCGTTATCCATCATGTACTTAATAGCTTCTTCACGTGTCATGTTTTTCGAGTGCATCCCCGCATCCACGACTAAACGGATAGCTCGGTGAATTTCATCCCCTAAAGCGCCCATGTATTGGTATGGGTCGGTATAAAGGCCTAATTCTTTGCCTAAGCTTTCCGTGTAAAGTGCCCAGCCCTCTGCGTATGCGGAGTTACCTCCGAAGCGGCGGAACTTAGGTAATGAGCTATTTTCTTGTTGTAAGCTGATTTGGTAGTGGTGGCCAGGAATCGCTTCGTGTAAGAATAAGCTTTCCATTCCAGAGGTTAAATTGAATTTTTTGGCATCCAAAATAGGCACATAAAAGATCCCTGGACGTGTTCCATCTTCAGATCCTTGGAAGTATTCCGCTGAAGCCGATGCCGCACGGAAAGCCTCTGTCTGGCGAATTTCGAACGGCGTTTTGGGCACTCGACCAAACATCGTCTTCAAAGAGGGTTCCATCTTCTTGTGAATCGCGTGGAAAGCAGCTAACACCTCCGCAGGCGTTTTATAAGGATAGAATTTAGGATCCGTTTTCATGTGTGTGAAGAATTCCGCTAAAGTCCCTTTGAAACCAACCGCATTTTTCGTCTTCTCCATTTCCGTACGAATACGCTTCACTTCACTCAAGCCCGTTTGGTAAATTTCATCAGCCGGCTTGTCTGTCGTCGTTAACACGCGGATCAAATACTGGTAATAAGCGGCACCGTTTTTCAACGCGCCAATACCCGTGCTAGTACGTGCTTTAGGCAAGTATTCGTTTTGTAAAAAGTCAGCTAAGCGAGCGTAAGCAGGAATAACTTCGTTTTGAATAGCCGCCGTATATTCGGCTGTAAATCGCTTCTTGTCAGCTTCAGAGAAGGAAGCGGGAAACTGCTTCAAAGGACCGTAGAAAGTAGATTCTTTCACGTCTTTCACTGCAAAAGAAGTGAATTGAGGGATCATTTTAAGGACCAAAGCACGTGGCAACACATAATCCTGAGCCATCCCTTTACGGAAGTAAACGATCGACGAGTCTAAATAAGCCACGCCTTTCTTCATTCGTTTCGCCCAATTTTCGTAGTCTTTCACCGTCTTGAAGGGTTGAATAACCTGACCTGAACCTAACTGTGCAAAGGTTAAATGAAAGCCATAAAATTGGTTCAATGGCGTTAAATTATCGGGGTAAGTCAAGCCCTCTAATCCTAATTTGATATCGCGTGTCAATAAATCATAGGTGATTTGATCGTTCGCGTTTAAATCAGCTCTATTTAGTGAGCCTAAAGACGCTTGGTATTTTTCTAAAACCGATTTAACTAAAGCGCGGTGGCTGTCCGTAAAATCGATGTTTAATTGATCATTATAGCGATTGTCGCCATTTGCAGTGGCGGAACCAGGATTCAGTTTTAATTGCTCTTCGTAGTATTCGTCTACAATTTTTGCGAGTTCTGAAGAAGGTTGATCGTTCTTTTTGCAAGCAAAAAAGGTCAACGCTAGGCTTAAATAGAGGAGTTTTTTCATCGTTTATTTGCTGATTTTAGGGGCAATTTACGTAAATTGGTCATTGCATTTATACCTAAGTAGAAATTTATAATCAAACAATTGAATATGTCAGGATTGGGAGCTGAGCGCGCACGATTACAATTACGGAACGATAATAAAGGTTGGAAAAAATGGGGGCCCTATTTGACGGAACGTCAATGGGGGACTGTGAGAGAGGATTATTCCGCACATGGAAACGCTTGGGGCACGATTACACACGATATGGCTCGTTCGAAAGCCTATCGCTGGGGCGAAGAGGGAATCGCGGGTATTTCAGATAATAAACAACACGTTTGCTTTGCTTTTGCTTTTTGGAATCACCGGGATCATATCCTGAAAGAGCGGTTTTTTGGTTTAACAGGTGCAGAATCGAATCACGGAGAGGATGTAAAAGAATTGTATTATTACCAAGATTCGACGCCGACGCATTCGTATCAAAAGATGCTTTACAAGTATCCGCAGCAAACATTCCCCTATCAAAAGCTGATTGATGAGTCGAAAAAGCGGAATCGCCAGGAGCCGGAATACGAGCTCTTAGATACCGGGGTTTTTGACAATAATGAATACTTCGATATTTCGATCGAATACGCGAAAGCGGATGAACAAGATATTTTAATTAAAGTGACTGTGGAGAATCGCTCGAAAGTGGCGGCTCCTATCACGGTTTTGCCTACGATTTGGTATAGAAATACCTGGTGCTGGGGTTATGAAAAGTATAATTATAAACCACTTTTAACGGGTGTAGGCAATTCCTTCATCGAGGTGGACCACCGCGTGGTGGGTCGCTTTAAGTTATATGCAGAAGAGGCGGATGAATTCCTTTTCTGCGATAATGAGACCAATTTTCAGCGCTTACACAACTCAGATAACTTGTCGCATTTCACGAAGGACGGCATTAATGAGTACATCGTTAATAAAAACAAGCACGCGGTTAATCCGAACCACATTGGGACGAAGGCTTCCGTAAAATACACTGACAAAATCCCAGCGGGAGAGAAGAAAGTCTATCGTTTGCGTTTGAGTAATGTGACTCAGCGTGAACCATTCGCTGATTTTGACCAAATTTTCGAAGACCGCATCATCGATGCTGATCAATTCTATGCGGAATTGCAGAAGGGAATTGAAGACGATAATTTGCGCTCCCTACAACGTCAGGCTTATGCCGGGATGCTGTGGACGAAGCAATGGTATTATTATAATGTATTCGAATGGATTAAGGGTGATCCGTCTATGCCGAAGCCAGATCCTAGCCGTAAAAATGGCCGAAATAGCACCTGGAGGCATATGTATGCAGCGAATATTTTGTCGATGCCCGATAAGTGGGAATACCCGTGGTTTGCGGCTTGGGACTTAGCGTTTCATACCCTGCCTTTGGCTAGATTAGATCCTGATTTTGCCAAAAGACAGCTTGCCGTTATCCTCCGCGAATATTACATGCACCCGAATGGCCAAATTCCGGCCTACGAATGGTCTTTCTCCGACGTAAATCCACCAGTGCACGCTTGGGCAACCTGGAAAGTCTACGAGATTGATAAAGAAATGAATGGCGGGAAAGGGGATGTGATCTTCTTGGAACGTATTTTCCATAAGTTATTATTGAACTTCACCTGGTGGGTAAACCTAAAGGACGAGGGAGGGAACAATATTTTTGGTGGGGGATTCTTAGGAATGGATAACATCGGGGTATTCGATCGTTCCGCTGAATTACCTACCGGAGGTCACTTAGAGCAAGCCGATGGAACTGGTTGGATGGCCATGTATAGCTTAAATATGCTGCGCATTGCCTGCGAAATCGCCATTGAAAATCCCGTTTACCAGGACATGGCCTCGAAATTCTTCGAGCACTTCTTGCATATCGCCGGTGCGATGCAGTCCATCGGTGGAGATAAATTGAATCTGTGGGACGAGGACGATCAATTCTATTATGACATGTTGCATAAAGAAGATGGTTCAGCCGAATTATTGAAGGTACGTTCGATGGTAGGTCTGATTCCATTATTTGCGGTAGAGACCTTGACTTCAGAGATGCTTGAAAAATTACCGGCCTTTAAACGCCGAGTGGAATGGGTATTGGCTAACCGACCAGACTTAGCAAATTTGATTTCTCGTTGGTACGAACCTGGAAAAGGGGAGTCGCGTTTGCTTTCCATTTTGCGTGGTCACCGTATGAAGATGATCATGAAACGGATGTTCGATGAGACGGAATTCTTGTCGGATTTTGGTATTCGATCTCTATCAAAATACCACAAAGAAAATCCCTATAAATTTGCCTATGAAGGCGGCACGCTGCAAGTAGATTATACCCCGGCTGAGTCTACAGGCGATATGTTTGGGGGGAATTCGAACTGGCGTGGGCCTATTTGGTTCCCGATGAACTATTTGATTTTGGACTCCTTATCGAAATTCTCTGATTATTATGGATCAGATTATGAGGTGGAATTCCCAACGAATTCAGGGGAAATGATGAACATCAAAGAGGCAGCACGCGGTGTTTCTGAGCGTTTATTAGCGATGTTCGTACCTGGAAAAGATGGAAAGATTCCGATGTATGGGGACTACAAGAAATTCCAAGACCCGCATTTTAAAGATTCACACCTCTTCTTCGAATACTTCGATGGAGATACCGGAAAAGGATTAGGCGCAAACCACCAAACTGGCTGGACGGGCTTAATCTCCGAAATAATCAGACAACTACATGGCAAAAACTAGTCCAGAAGAGAATTTTGCGGCCTTAGGCCTTACGCTTCCACCGGCTCCTAAACCTCTAGGCGTGTACAAACCGGGTTTACAGGTAGATCATTTTTACTATGTTTCAGGCCACGGTACCGTGCAGGCGGATGGGTCATTGATCATCGGTCGCATCGGAAAAGACTTAGATATAGAGGAAGGGAAATTAGCGGCGCGTCAGGTGGGCTTAGCGATTTTGGCGACCTTAAAAGCCCAATTAGGCTCCTTGAATCGCATTAAACGCGTTATCAAAGTTTTAGGGATGGTGAATGCGACTGACGATTTCTTGCGTCACCCCTATGTCATCAACGGATGCAGTGAATTGTTCGCCCAGGTTTGGGGAGAAGAAAATGGCATCGGTGTTCGTTCCGCAGTGGGAATGGGTTCTTTGCCAGACAATATTCCGGTTGAAATCGAGGCTGTTTTCGAGCTGAACGATTAAGCAGAGACTTCTAACATTGCTTTCAAGGCCTTGTAGGCAGGAACTCGCGTTTCCTCTGCTAAATTGATCTCCGGCAATTCGTAATACAAGGCGTTATACAATTTCTCTAGCGTATTCATCTTCATATACGGGCACTCGCTACAAGCGCAGGTATTTTGCTCATTCGCAGGAGCAGGAATCAGATGCTTGTGCGGAACCGATTGCTTCATCTTGTGCAAGATGCCAGCCTCCGTCGCCACGATGAAAGTTGAGTTAGGTGATGTTTCCACGAATTTCAAGAGTGCCGTCGTAGATCCTACATAATCCGCTTCTTTCAAAATAACCTCCTTGCATTCTGGATGCGCAATTAAAAGGGCATCCGGATATTCTTGCTTCAACACCGCTAATTTCTCTAAAGAAATATCGATGTGCACCATACAAGCGCCTTCCCAAAGAATCAGCTCACGTCCCGTCTTGTGCGCCACATAACGA
>JBJOIV010000089.1:0-7362 GCA_046046955.1 Bacteroidota bacterium
CACTTAGCCTACTTGTGTTCTAAGCCCCACTATATTTTGTATCCAGAGGGCGGAAAACTAGACTTCTTTACGCCTGACGCCTTGGCGTCTGGTTCTTACAGCACGTTTAATCAGTTTACCTATGTTTAAGCGCGCCTTTGTCCTTTTTGCGGATCATGAAGTGGAGCGTCTTTCGCATGTAGAGGCATTGCGTGCTGTGTTGCCTGCATTAGAGGTGGTAGAGCCGGTATTTCCATCTAGAATCCGTGTGCCTTTTTTAGAGGCGATGGTAGAGAAATCACGATCGCGGACAGGCAAAGCCTTATTATCCACAGAGATTGGGGTGATTTTAAGCCATCGAAAAATTTGGGCTAAAATCGTAAAAGAGAATTCGAACGTGCACTTTCTAGTGTTAGAATCCGATAGTAGAATTCTTAAACCGGAGCATTTAAAGTCTGAAACGGCAGAGAAATACGATTTGTTTTTCTGGGGAGCTTGGAATGGCTATGCGAGTTTAATGCGATCAACTGTAAAGAACGGAGTGGGTGAACCTCTGATTAAATCTGTTTATGGTGCCTATGGCTATTCACTGAACTCACAGGCGGCGGCTTATTTATTGAAAAAGACGGCTCAGGTGGCCTATCCGGTGGATATGTACAAACGCTTTGTGGATCCGGCGGAGATTTCTTTGGGGGCCATTGTGCCGGAAGTCATTTCGACCTGGCGCACCTCGGATTCACTGATAAGGAAGGAGAGTCGCGGACATCTTTTGACCGCTGAATTAATTCGGCTGATTTTCTATTGCCGAAACACGATACAATCGTACTTTTGTTAATATGAGTCAACCAGCTTCTATCGTAGCCATTACCTGGGACGGGAAATCCAGCCCCATGGACCACATCCATTTCGATGCGGAGCCGGTTTTCGATTGGTTGCTCTACGATTACAGCGGTGCAGTATCGGAGGCACCGATGCCTGTTAAGCACTATATTTCATTGAAATCAGAGTGCAAGGGCGACGTGATGCAAAATATCTACGCCTCCTTACAGTCTACTCCTTTAACCTACATTGGGTTTCTTGATGATGACCAAATCATCTCCGTATCAGACCTGAACAAGCTATTTTTCATCGCGACGTTAGAAAAATTAGACGTATTTCAGCCTAGTTTGAACCACGATTCTTATTATAACCTGCGCCAGTTTTTACACAAACCGGGTTACTTAATTCAGGATACTTGGTGGGTGGAAATTATGTCTCCATTCTACGACGAGGCAGTTTTCAAGGCCGCTGGACCTCATTTCAAGCATTCGATTTCCGGAACGGGATTAGATGTCTATTTGATTCCTACGATTCAGCGCTTAATCGGAAAGACGAAGACAGCAGTAGTACATGGCGTGCAATTAAAGCACGCGCGTCCGATTAGAACGGATAACCGGGTGTTTTCGAATGGGAAGACAAACTTAGAAGAGATTCGCTATGTGCAAGGCGTTTGCCGTGCCATGGCCGCGGAAAAATCGGAACTTTTTGATTCGGAATTTCATTTCCATGTATTGGATAGACGCTATGTGCATGGGGTGCCTTTGGCCTATAAAATTCAACGCATTCCCCGCATGCTTCGCAACTTGTATAAACTGATCGTAGACGCTAGTTACCGCTAATGGAGACCCGGAAAAATGTCTTTTATAACGTGCTGCTCGCGATTTCGCAGGTTCTATTCCCGCTGATTACGTTTCCTTATTTGGCTAGAACCCTAGGTCCAGAACACGTGGGTGTATTAAATTTTGCCGAAAGTTTCGCAAAATACTTCGTTCTCCTTGCAGCCTTGGGTATCCCTATTTACGGTGTTCGTGAAGTGGCTAAAGTAGCCTCAGATCGCGTTCAATTAACAAAAACTGCATCCGAAATTTTCATCATTAATGCCCTAGGAACACTGCTTTTAAGCGTGATTTTTGTGGTGTTTATCTTCGTTTTGCCGCAATTAGCCGCAGAGAAATCGCTATTCCAATGGGCATTGGCCTATTTTATCCTTCAAGTTTTCCAATTAGAATGGTTCTTCTCCGGGATGAATCAATTCAAATTCATCGCGATTCGCTCCTTAGTCATCCGCCTCTGCTTCATTGCTGCGGTGTTTTTATTCATCCGAAGCACAGACGATTACGAGCATTACTTCCAAATGCAAGTGGGCCTAGCGGTCGTTCTAGCGGCCTTTAATGCCAAACGCTTGTGGGAATTATTGGATTTCACGAGCCTCTCTTTGAAAAGTTTAGAACTGAAAAAACACTTGAAGCCGATGGCTCTATTGTTCTTAACCATCTTCACGATTTCCGTGTATTTCTCCTTAGATACGATTTTATTGGGTTTTTTAGCGAACAATGAGAGCGTGGGGTATTACTCCTCTGCCTTGAAATTGAATCGACTTTTCATTGGTGTTTTAAGTGCTATTTCGGTAGCGATGTTCCCCGGTTTAGTGAGTCTATACCACAAGGGGGAAAAAGAGGCCTTTGTATTGCTAGTGAAGCAATGTTTTTACGTGCTTGTGAGTCTAGCGATGCCTTTGGTCGTGGGAATCATCACCTGTGCGCCTGAGATCATTCATATTTTGCTAGGAACGGCCTTCGATCGTGCCATTCTTCCTTTGCAAATCACCGCACCACTGATCTTAATTATCAGTATGTCGGGGATTTTTGGCTTCCAAATTCTTAGTGCCGTGGGCAAAGATAAATCGATCCTCATTTCTGCTTTGATTGGGATGTTTATTAGTATCGTTTTGGCCTTTTTATTAGTGCCTTCGCATCAGGAAATAGGCGCCGCAATTACCATTTTGGTGACGGAATTAGCCGTTTGTACGGCATTTATCTTCTTTACGAGAAAGGAAATCTCGCTTTCGAATTATTCGCTGGTGTTCTTTCAACAATTAGCGGGATTGATTCCGTACCTAGGAATCGTGTTCTTGTTTAAACTCTTTGTGCCCACGCTTTTATTGCGTTTGCTGGTGATAGGGGTGTTTTCGCTGGCTTGGTTTGTGGTGTTGCAGTTGTTTATTTTGCCGGATACAATTTTCCGGGCGCAATGGAATCGCTTAGCGGATCGCCTTCATAAAGAGGAATAGACTCGCGCGCAGCTGGAAATAGGTCTTCCCATATTCCGCATATAAATCAATTTGCGCTTGAATTTTCTCCGTCTGCATGTAAGGCAAAGTCAAGTTCGTATACAGTCTCTTCATCGCCTCTTTCCAGGTTTTGAAATCCTTCATAACGGGAACGCCGTCATACAAGGCTAGATTAAAATCAAGCAGTTGAGATCTCTCGGCTACTTTACCTCCCACTTGTTGGTTTGCATGACTACGGTATTGAAAGAGTGTTTCAGGGTTAACCATTAAAGCATTTTTTGAAGCAAAATAAAGACCGATCCATCCATCGTGTAATAGACCTGGCAGAACCGGAATGTCCATGGCTAACAGCTTCGTATCGCGCTTAAAAGCTAATCCGGCACCAGTAACCACATTATCCACCCTTGTTTCGAAATCCGTCAATTCAACTTTGCCAAAAGGGAATCCGATGATGTCCCACAAAGTCATACCGAATTGCGTTTCGCCTACTTCGTCAATAATTTCTGCGTTGCTGAATACGGCTTCAGCAGTGGGATTTTGTTCAAAAAAGGCGAGCGTTTTCTCCACCTTATTTGGCAACCATACATCATCTTGATCCGCTAAGAAAATAATATCCCCTGTGCTTAGGCGAAGGCATTGCTGCATATTTGCGACGGTGCCTCGATTTTCGGTATTAAACTGCAGTTTTATTTGGGGGTTTGCGGCGGCATAATCCGCTAAAATTTCGCGGGTTCCATCGGTGGAACCGTCATCGCAGACGATAATCTCGTGGACGGGGAGACTTTGGCCTAAAATCGAATCCATCTGCGCCTTTAGATAAGCCGCACCCTGGAAGGTGATCATGGAGACAGATAGTTTCATAGGATACTTCGAAGGTAGGAAGTTAACACCTGCACTCTTTTTTCCAAAGCACGGGATTTAAATAGGCTCAAATATGGCGTAAATTTTTGCCATTCTATTCCTGCTAAAACATCGGTATTAAATCGAAGGGCTTCCATATCTGCCACTGTTTGGATTTCAGCATGGAGATACAGGTAATCTAAAATAGCTTTTTCTAGCTCTGCTATTAAAAGGGGCTGCTGATTTGTATAGAGCGTTTTGTATCCAAAAAAGAGGCTATTCTTGATGGATCTATAGGTGAAATTACCTCGATCATTTTCATAATGGGATGTTTTTTTTGAGGTGACCGAGGTGGTACTAAAAGTAGCTTCTGGTATCAACCCATAGTAATTAAAAGCAGACTCTAATGAGATGTAAGAGGGTTTGCAAAGCAAATTTGCTACCCTAAATTGTGAGAATTCTGAACGCTCCATTTTGGCAAAACAATACCACTTATTTGATAATTTTTGCAAGTAATTTTTCGCTTGCCATTCTACCAAGCGTCTTGAGTCGAAGTGAGGAAATGCTTTATAGATGTCTTGCGTGCTGAATACACCGAAGACTTCCATTTGTTCCAAGAAGGCCAGAAAGCTTATTCTGTTTCTCATAATTGTTATAATTAACAAATATAAGAAATAATATTAGCCTAAGTATGCATTACTAATATAAACTCTTATATATTACTAATGCACACTTTATTTTATAGGCAGAATTCCCTCCTTTTGTTCAGCGCCGGAATATTCCTAACTTTGTTTATGAAGTTTCTTGTCTCGCTTTGTTGTGTTTTCTTGCTTTTAGTATCTGCTACAAAGGCCCAAAACGCCATCCCCGTCGGTTTCTCCGACATCGATGAACAAGTCCGCAACCTGCAATTACTAGGCAAAATTGACGCAAATCAGTCCATGCTCGCTCGTCCCTTTTATTCTACGGGAAAGCAAAGCATGCAAGATTTGTATCGATTAATCGATCCTTCCGCAAATGATTCCATTAAAAGCTATAAGAAAGGGCTATTTCAGGCCATTTTATTGCCTGCTTCGTTGACCCAAAAACTAAATACCTCTCGCCCTTACGGCTGGAATGACCAGGCAATGTCGAATTCGAATGGTTATCAAATGCAGGCAAGTGCCGGAATTTACGCCCGATTTAGCATCCTGCACGTACTATTCAAACCGGAATTTGTTCACACGGGTTCAGCGGATTATGAAACGAGCGATGCCTGGGGTCAAGTGAATCCGTCATTGAATCGACTAAGCTTAGGCCAATCTTCCGTTCGCTTAGAGGCAGGCGGGATTTCGCTAGGGGTCTCAAACCAAAATCTTTGGTGGGGTCCAGGACATTATTCTTCCTTATTGATGACGAATAATGCGGCGGGATTTCAGCATTATAGTTTGAATACAACACGTCCATTAAAGACTCCAATTGGATCATTTGAGTTTCAATTAATCTTGGGACGAATGACTCGGGACACTTTACAAGGCTTCGAGAATAACTTATTAAAACAACGCGATTTGTCTGCTAATCCGAAAAATCGCCAATACAACGGGATCATTTTGACCTACCAGCCGCGGTTCATGAAGAATGTGTTCTTCTCCGTTTCAAGAGCTTTTCAAAACTACGAGGTGGATCGGCCGGGTGCTAGATTCATGAATACCTATTTACCTGTATTGAATAACTTGTTTAAGAGCGATTATAATGACGATACGCTATCTAAAGATCAGATTTTGAGCCTTTCTACGCGCTGGTTAATGCCCAAAAATCACGCGGAGGTCTATGCCGAATTTGGTTATAACGATGCGAAACAAAATCTACGCGATCTGTGGCTAGACATGTCCCATTCCGCGGCATGGGTAGTTGGGTTTAAAAAACTACATCCGCTGAACTCCCGTACCTTCCTTTCCCTTCAGGCAGAGGCGACGAAGATGTCTGAAACACCGTCTTATTTATTTAGAGGAGCAGGGAATTGGTATGAACATGGTCAAGTGTACGAAGGATTCACGAACAATAACCAGATTATCGCGAATGGGGTGGGCCACGGAAACGATGCACAATCCTTTGCGGTCAGCTGGAATCAGGGTTGGACGAAAATAGGTTTGACTTTTCAGCATGTGGCGAATCGACCGACGACTGTAACCGGAGGCAATGCCGTTTCTACACGAAATGTCAAGTGGGATGACTATGCTTTTGGTCTTCAAGGGGGCTATCGCTATAAAAAACTCTTATTTACTGGGGATGTGAAATGGGTGAATTCGAGTAATTATTTATGGGAGGCCGGTCATTCGAAATCGAATGTGTTCGCCTTCATTAATACGATTTTCTTATGGTAAAGTACGTTATAGGCCTCTTATTGCTATCGTGTTCGGTCTTTGCGCAAACGACTTTGCTGGATGATATTAGTCTGCAAGATGTGCAGCGAAACGCGCAGTTAATGAACACGGATTCGGCGAAATATGGGAATCAATCGTTTATGATTCGTTCGACTTCTGCGCTCCAGGAATTGGAAACGGCTTCTAGCGATAAGTTTAAAATCCAAAGCATTTCATTGCGTCACACCTCGCAGAATAACAGCAAGATGCCATTTGGTTTTAATCAGGGCACGATGTTTCCGTCCGTAGGTTTTCAACGTCGCTGGAGTCTAGGGGTCCATTTCTCTTGGAAATTCCTCGATGTGAACCTGCAACCAGAATATGTGGAAGCGGAGAATTCGCCCACGGTTCCCTTTGCGGGAAGTCCGCAGGATGGCAATTATTGGACACGCGTCTTCTTTATTATCAACAATAACATTGATCAATACAGCCGTTTTGGCGAGGAGCCTTTGCATTATTTTTACCCGGGCCAGTCTCGCATTGCCTTGAAGTTTGGGAATGTCTCGACGGGTGTTTCGACGGAGAATAATTGGTGGGGACCCGGGTTTAGAAATAGTCTAGTTCTGACGAACGAGGCCTCTGGTTTCTTGCATTATTTTGTCCAAAACCGGAAGCCGGTTATCACACCTATCGGAACTTTTGAGGGGAAAGGTCTGATCGGAATGTTAGAGAATTCTAGCTATTTATCTCCGGAGGACAAGAACTTTAGACCGATTTGGGCGGGAGGAATTGAGAACAAAAACAATTCAGTGCGCATGCTGAAGGCTTTTATCGTGAATTGGCAACCGAAGTGGGTGCCTAATTTCTATTTAGGCTACTCATTTGCACATCAAACCTACTTCGAAAATGAAGGCCCACATCCAGGCAAACCGTTTGTAGAGAATCCCAAGATGCAATTAGGAGCTTTCCTTTTCCGCTTTGCATTACCTAAAGATCACGCGGAATTTTATGCGGAATTGGGTCAACCGGATAAACTTTTGGGGCCAGCGAGTTTCTTCGGGGATTCCACGAAGACGGGTTTTGTGCTAGGGG
>JBJOIV010000090.1:0-7267 GCA_046046955.1 Bacteroidota bacterium
CGCGAGGAAAAAGTAGAAGTAGCGAAACAACTCGAGTTGTTAGGGGTGGACATTATTGAAGCGGGTTTTCCTATTTCTTCTCCAGGTGATTTTGCCTCGGTTCAAGCCATTTGTGATGCGGTTAAAGAGCCCACGATTTGCGCTTTAACCCGTGCTAAAAAAGAAGACATCGATGCGGCCGTTGCAGCCCTAAAAACAGCTCGCAAGCCGCGTATTCATACGGGTATTGGTTCCTCAGACGTACACATTAAGCACAAATTCAATTCAACGCGGGAAGAAATTATTGAACGCGGAGTTTGGGCAGTTAAGTATGCTAAATCCTTCGTTGAGGACGTTGAGTTTTTCGCCGAAGACGCGGGTCGTGCTGACTTAGCTTTCTTAGCGCAATTAACCCGCGAAGTTATTAAAGCCGGTGCAACCGTAGTTAACCTTCCAGATACCACCGGATATTTATTGCCTCACGTGATGCATGATCGTATCAAATATTTGTACGAAAATGTTGATAATATTCACCAGGCGACCATTTCCATGCACAACCACAACGATTTAGGTTTAGCAACGGCGAACACAATTGCAGGTATTCAAGCAGGTGCACGTCAAGTGGAGGTAACGATTAATGGTATTGGAGAGCGTGCTGGAAATACTTCTTTGGAAGAAGTAGCCATGATTCTGAACGTTCACAAAGATTTAGGATTTACGACGGGTATTAATCCCAAATATTTATACCCGACTAGCACCCTGGTATCGAACTTGATGGGGATGCATGTTCAACCTAATAAAGCTGTCGTAGGAGCGAATGCATTTGCTCACTCCTCCGGTATTCACCAAGATGGTTTCTTGAAGCATGCCCAAAACTATGAAATCATGAACCCAGAGGACGTAGGAGTATCCTCTTCAGCTATCTTATTAACCTCTCGTTCTGGTCGTGCCGCTTTACGTCACCGCCTAACTTTATTAGGCTATGATTTTGAGAAGCCTGAATTAGATAAGATCTACACTCGCTTCTTGTTGATGGCGGATGAAAGGAAGATGATTCATGATGCGGACCTTAAGGAGCTAGTTGGCTAAATTTTAAAGCATAAAGAATAAAGAATAGAGTTCGTATCCCCTTCGGGGATGAATTTAGTGCGTACAGTAGTCAGTATCCAGTAGTCGGTATCCAGTAGTCAGTATCCGGTAATCGGTATCCAGTAGTCAGTATTCATAGAGTATAAATCTCTACTCTCTAATCTATACTCTATAATCTCTAATCTAGCGACTAGTGACTAGCGACTAGTGACTAGCGACTAGTGACTAGCTTCTAGCCATCACAATCTTCTCCTTCTCCAGCGCCTTCAAAATCCCTAAATTGATGGATTGTTTAGTAGCCTGGAATTTAGCGAAGTCCTTTGTTTGGACGAAATAGGTGACTGATATGTCGATAGAATAGGCCCCAAATCCTTCAAAAATAACTTTCGGTGCTTTTTTCTTGCAAAGTGGTTCTTCTAATATGAAGCTTTCAATGGCTGAGATAGCTGCTTCGATTTGAGCGGGTTTCGTATTCAATTCACACTGAATGGTGTATTTCGCGCGTCTATAATCGCGTTCGCTCATGTTTTCCAGCGATTGTGAAGTGAGCAAGCGATTGGGAACTAAGATTAAATTACCATCCGCACCTCGAATTCTCGTGCTTCTAAATCCAATCTTTTCGATGTCGCCGCTGATGGATCCAATTTGGATATTATCACCCACCACGAAGGGTAAATCTAGGAAAATAGTGAACGAGGCAAAAAGGTTTTCTAGGGTTTCACGTGCAGCTAAGGCTAATGCCAAACCTCCAATTCCAAGACCCGTGATAAGTGCTACAACATCTACTTCAAAAACGCGGCCTAAAAAAACAAAACCTGCCGCTGTAATAATAAAGACCATGGATAGATCGTTCAAGAAAGGAATGAATTGTTGTTTGGATTTTTGGTCAGCACCATTCCATTTTTCCTGTGCGACGAGAATAACCACTTTCATTAAACGAACAATGACCCAAGTGATGGTGAAAATAACCGCCGTTTCGAATAATTTTTCAATGATATAAAGTAGGCCAAAATGTTCCATCGGTTCCATGTTCCAGGCAGCTGGAACGTGAAGATTTTGGACAGCAAAAAATAAGAAAATCCAGAATATGAGTAATTCAAATGGTTTTCTAATGAGTTGAACGCAATCTTGAATGGAGATGGATTCTTCTGGAATAAATCGAAAAACAATTTTAGAAAATGAGTTAGAGAAAAAGCGTCTTAAGATAAAGCCGATGACGATAATTCCGCCGAATAGGAGTAAATCCCAAGCTGAATTGTCCCAATAGATTCCATTTTTTAATTCTTCGATCATTTTTATCCAGTATTTTGACCTCAAATATAGCTAATAACTTAGTCGAATGTGAAATAAAATTACGACCTTTACACACTAGTATTCCCAAAAGGGACGATTTTAAATTTATGAATTTCATTTCTTTGTATAAGCATTCCCTTCTTTCGAAAACGTCTCGTTCTCTGTTCCTTGTATTCTTATTGTCGATATCTCCGATGGTTTGGGCGCAAACAATCTTGAATTCTCCCTATTCTTATTTAGGCATGGGTGAAATTCAAAGTAGCAATAATGCGACTCAGATGATGATGGGTGGAATTGGGGTTTCGAACTCGAATGGTATCTATACGAATACGGTTAATCCAGCGCTATTAGCTAGAAACCGTTACACAAATTTAGAGGTTGGAGTTAATACGGAATACAAAACATTACAAGATTACCGCCAGCAACAAAAGGTTTTTGGAGGTAATTACCAGTCTTTGAACTTAACCTTACCGATTTCAAATCGCTGGACGATGTCCGTAGGTATTCGCCCTCATTCTGCTGTAGAATATGAAACGAGGTCGTATCGCCGCCTTAATTTACTTGGTGTTGATAGTTTAATTTATTCGTATAAAGGAAGCGGCGGTGTGAGTAAATTGACTATTTCGAACGGCGTTCGTATTTCAAAAGAGTTATATCTAGGCTTGCAAATGGACTATTTATTCGGTCAAGTGAACCGAAATGTAGCCACGCAAAATATGTCAGATGGCCAATATTACAAGGTGCAATTAGAAGATTTAACCTCTTATTCTGATTTTCAATTCAAGGCAGGTTTTGCTTACAGAGCTAATTTGAAAAGTGATTTATTTTTAAATATGGGGGCCACGCTTGATTTGAATTCTACATTACATGCGAATCAAGTGAAGCGATTTGCAACGATGGATTTATCAGGTATTACCGTCATTAATGCAGATACACTAGAGAAATCAGCTGCTTTTACACAGCAGATACCAGTGGCTAAGCGTTTTGGATTAAGCATTGAAAAGTTAGCCAAATGGATGGTTGGTGTAGATTATACCTATACTGATTGGTCTAAAGTGAACAATAATTTAGGTAGATCTGCTACACTCCCAGCATCTCATAAAGTAGCGATAGGTGGTGAATATACACCGGATATCGAGTCGATTTCAAGTTATTTTAAGCGTACGACTTACCGTGTAGGTGCTTCTTATGAGAAGACACCTTACGATTTTTTAGGTAATGGTAATTATGCAGTCGATAAGAATTTGAGCTTTGGTGTAGCCCTACCATTGCGCAATCTTTCCTTGTTGAATATTGCGTATCAAGTGGGTCGTCGTGGTTTAATCACGGATAATGGGATGGAAGAACAATACCATCGCTTGACTCTTGGTTTGACGTTTAGTGATTTGTGGTTCCAAAAGCAGAAAATCAACTAATTTTCTCGCATGCGCAATTCGAGCCTACTCTTTTTGCTCTCTCTAATAAGTGTATTCTTCTCCTGTCGAGAAAAAGCTGACGATTCGAAGGCCGTTTACGCAGGCCCAAAATCAGAGCTGCACGGCATCGACATGATTTATTCTGATTCTGCGCGCAAAGTTGTTCGTATGGTAACAGAAACTCAACTTACGTTGGCCACTGAAGATCGCGTTTATCCGAAAGAAATGAAACTTTGGTTTTATGATAAGTCGGGTAAAATAACCTCCGAAGTGCGAGGTGATTCAGCCCATTTTTATCGCCAAAAAAATACCTACAAACTGATCGGTCATGTCGTGATTCACAACATCGAAAAAGGGGAGATCATGAAAACGGATGAATTCAATTGGCTTCCCGTTGAAAAACGAATCTTTACAGATAAAGCAGTTCAATTAAGAACAAGAACCGAATTAGTGAATGGGGTAGGCCTAGACGCGGCTCAAGATTTCTCCAGTTATTCCCTTCGAAAAGTACGTAATTCGGTTGTTCAGGTGGATGGATTACCCACTAATTAACGGCAATTCTGCAAAGCAATTTTAGCGCTATCCGTCGGAAAAACTTGCTTTTTATTTCCCCACTTCTCTCGCATGTAGGTTACTAATTCGGCAATGTCTAAGGCTTGTAATTTGGCATTCGCTGGCATATATCCATTCCCTTTTTTTCCATATCTCATTAAGCAGGCTAATGCCTCTGGACTCAATTGGGTCTTTTGAATAGAGGGATACAAATTTCTCAATCCTGCTCCATCTGCCTGGTGGCAGTTTTCACAATGCGTTTGATACAAGGCCATTCCTTCTACGGAATATTGTTGTTGTAGAATTTCCTCTTTGCTGGTGCAAGAGAAGAAAATGGAGGCGAATAAAAGAAGTATGTATTTCATATTTTTTTAGATTAGAGATAAGAGAGTATAGAGTAGAGATAAAAGAAATGAGAGCTCTCTCTACTCTCTACTCTATAATCTCTAATCTACTTTTAAAGGAATAAAATGCCAGGGCATTTTATTCCTTTAAAAGTATTTCCATATCCTCCAGCAAATGATTCACCTCAGCTTCCACTGTACCATCATAAATGCCGCGAACATGTCGGTTTTTATCTACCAAAATAAAGGCGCCACTGTGCACAAATCCACCTGCTTCATTTGGGTCTTCCTGCGCGGAAACCATGTAGCTTTTCTGGCCTAGTTGATAAATCGCGGCCTTATTTCCAGTTAATAAATTCCATTTAGGCGCTTTTACTTGAAGGCGAGCTGCGTAGTCTTTCAACACATTTTGCGTGTCAAAATCTGGGTCAATACTATGGGAAATGATTCTCACCTCATCGCGGTCTTTGTAACGCTCATAGATGCGTAACATCTGCGTTTTCATTTTAGGGCAAATGGTAGGGCAGGTGGTAAAAAAGAAATCGGCTACATAGACCTTTCCTTTGACATCTTTTTCGCTAACAAAAACGGAGTCTTGATTTAGAAAACGGAAGGAAGGGATTTGGTGGTATACCGTATCTCCTTGAGCATTCACCTGTTTAGGGCCTAAAAATGGCAATTTCTTCTCTTGGGAACAAGAAAAAGCCAATAAGGCTACCAGAAAATTAAGGACGATAATTTTTAGCCGCATGTAGGGTAGAATCTGTCAATTTTTGAAGATCAGTTAATTGTTGGTATTGGTTTTTTAGATAGATGACTTTGGCATCTACCTCCATTTTATCCAAACTGTCGATGGAAAACTGGTGCATCCAATCCATCATGGATTGATCTGCTTTATCTAATGCACCGATCAGTTTCTTCACGTGAACTGAATCTGCCCCCGTCGAAAGGCTGTCAAGTTTAGATTTTAGGGAGACGATTTGCTCCGTCTGAGGCATGAGCACATCGTGTAATCCTAAGACCTTTGCTTGCAATTCTTCACTCAGCTTTTCCTCGGCTTGAGAACATCCCAGGAATAATAATAATGGGAGGACTAGTAATTTTTTCATTTATGTGACTGTATTAAATTCCGAACATTTCCTAAAAGATCCTTGTAGCCTTGTTGTCCACCGATCATCTTGGCAATTTCTTCCACACGTTCCTCTTCTTGTAACTCGCGAAGGTTCGAAACAGTTTTCGATCCGGCGTGATCTTTGTAAACAAACCAGTGCTTGGATCCCGCTGCCGCGATTTGAGGTAGGTGGGTGATGGCAATAATTTGGTGACCTTGTCCCATTTGGCTGAGCATTTGGCCCATTTTGATCGCAATCTCACCCGAAACACCCGTATCGATTTCGTCGAGAATGAGGGTAGGTAGCACTCTTTTCTTGGCTAATAAATGTTTGATGGATAACATCAATCGGCTCATCTCGCCTCCAGAAGCAATTTGCTTGAAGGGCTTAGGAGCAAGACCTTTATTTGCCGAGAACAGTAACTGAATTTTGTCCGAGCCGTTTGCGGCTAGTTCTTTGGCCGTATGTTCCCAAGACAAAGACGCATTCGGTATTCCCAGCGATTGCAAGGAGATAACTAAGGCTGTTGAAATGGCCTCTAAAACCGATGAACGTGAGGAAGAAAGGGATGCGGCGGCATCTGTTGCGTGTTCAAAATCCGTTTCCACGCGAGCACGAGCGTCTGCTAAAACGGTATCCATCGAAGAATACTGAGAAAGGCGCAAGTCTAAAGAGCTCAGCATTTCAATCAAATCGGCAACGGAATTCACCTGGTATTTCTGCAGCAAACGATTCAATAAGTCTAATCGTTTCTGTTTTTGTTCTAATTCTAATGGATCATAAATGAAATCCTCTGCCTCACCCTCCACTTCAGCCCCTAGATCTTTCAGTTCGATCCAAATGGATTCGATGCGCGTTTTCCAATCGGCAAAATTCTCACCCCATTTGCTTAAAGCAGTCGCCTGCTGTAAAGCAATGCGACTTTGTTGCAAAGCAGAAACCTCTGATAAGCTTAGAGCCTGTGCTAAAATGGCGAGCTTTTCTTGAATTTGCTCTGCGTTTTGGAGCTTTTGAACGGCCGTATCTAAAGCCTCATATTCACCCTCCTTTAACTGAGCCTTACTTAGTTCATCAAATTGAAACTGGATGAAGTCAATTTCTTGGGACCCTTTTGAAGAGGCAGATTCCAAGTCACGCAAATCGGAGACACTGGATTGCCAGGCAGTAAAGGCGCTCGCATAGTTTTTTTTCAAACCTTCATTTTGCGCGTAGGCATCAATCATATCCAGCGTAAAGTCTGGATGCGACATCCACCAAGTATCTTGCTGGGAGTGGATGTCTACTAATTCATTGCCGATTCGCTTCAAGGATTCGAGGTTAACCGGAGTGTCATTCACGAAGCTGCGGGATTTTCCTTGTGGATTGATCTCGCGTCGGATTAAACAGGGTTCTTCGAAATCGATTTCTTCCTCTGCAAAAATGGCTTCTAAATGTGGGTAAGCTGAAAGCGAAAATTGACCTTCAATAATGCATTTTTTGGAAG
>JBJOIV010000091.1:0-7254 GCA_046046955.1 Bacteroidota bacterium
TCTTATTCAGACTAAAATTTTATTTCTATTAATAGTGACACTTAGAGCACTCTAAGCCACCGATGTTTTGAACTTTCAAAGGAGTCTTGCTATCCTTATTGTGTACCTCTACTAATTTATCGTAGTACGCGTTGCCTTTTGCATTTACGTCAGTTTGACGGTGGCAATCGATACACCAGCCCATTGTTAATGAAGAACGTTGCTCTACCACTTCCATCTTTTCGATTTCGCCGTGGCAGTTCTTACACTCTAAACCACCTACGTTCGTGTGTTGCGAGTGATTGAAATACGCTAAGTCAGGTAAGTTGTGAACACGCACCCATTGGATCGGCTCATCTTTCTCTAATGCTTTGTAGATTTTTTGAATCTCTGGAGACTCACGCTTGATTGCGTTGTGGCAGTTCATACAAATGTTCGCCGAAGGAACGTTAGCGCCTTTTCCCTCGTAAACACCTGTGTGGCAGTAGTTACAGTTGATTTGGTATTGACCTGCGTGTAATTTGTGAGAAAATTTAATCGGTTGCTCTGGAGCATAACCTTGGTGGATACCTACGCCATAAGCCGCATCGATCGTTGCTTTACCTCCTAATAATAGGACCAAAACAATTACTCCCGTCTTCACTGCCGAATTAGCAGCTAAGGACTTAGCATTTTCAGCTACTCTTTCGAAAAAAGACTTACCTTCTTCCTGCTCCGCTTTCGCTAATTTGCTAAGTGAGTTGACAATCGCTAGTAAAGCGATCAAAACAAACACCATGATAATTAATAAGCCTACTAAAAGGACTTCCATCATACCACCTGAAGAAGCTGCTGCTGCTGGTGCTGCCGCGCCTGCTGCTGGTGCTGCACCTGCTGCAGGAGCCGCTGGAGCTGCATTCGATGCATCGATGTAAGCGATAATACCTTTGATTTGTGCTTCTGAGAAGTTCGGATAAGGAGTCATAGCCGCCTTATTGAACTTGTTGTACAAGTCGTTTGCATACTTGTCTCCTGAAGCGATAACTGCTTGTGGATTGTGTACCCATTTTACGATCCATTCGATCGGACGACGCTCGCTAACTCCCTTTAAACCAGGACCTACCAATACCTCATCTGTGGATGCGTGACAAGCCGCACAGTTGTTTTTAAATAGTGTTTCACCTTCCGCTGCATCTTGTGCAAACGTTGCTGTAGTCGCAGCAATTAGGAATAAGAAGGAAAATAGAAACTTAACGAGAGTTAATTTTTTGCAACACATAAATATAGATTTTCTCATTTTAATTCAGTCCGCAAAACTACAATTCGATTTTTTAGGAAACAATTAATTACACATTCATTTTTTGTATTTTTTTTATTGAAATAATTATTTAGAATTTTTCAAAATAAGGCCTTTAAATTAAAATTGAACTATTTTTAGAATATTTTGTATAATGTGTATGGACACAAAAAAACCTTCCGGATTGGAAGGTTTTCTGAGGTTTCGAGCGGATTCGAACCGCTGTAGAAGGTTTTGCAGACCTCTGCCTAGCCACTCGGCCACGAAACCAATTAATTGGGATGCAAATTTAGCTTTTTTTAATGAAGGAGCAAAGGTCTGGGTGAAAAAAATAGTAATCAGTAGTCGGTAGTCAGTATCCACTAGTCGGTAGTCAGTCCGGAGGGAATGAGTCCGAAGTCCGGAGGAGCATTCACCATCTCTACTCTATACTCTCTAATCTATAATCTCAACAGTAGCCAGTATCCGGTAGTCGGTAGTCAGTCCGGAGTGAATGAGTCCGAAGTCCGGAGGAGCATTCACCATTCACCATTTACCATCCACCATCTTTACTCTCTACTCTATAATCTATACTCTCCTTTAAGATAAAGTGAAGACCGAAATTTCCGGTGGCATCCCCACTCTACCCGGATAACCTAAATAGCCATAGCCTCGATTCACATAGATTTGTTGTTCGCCTTCCTGGTATAATCCCGCCCACTGTTTGTACACATATTGAGCTGGAGACCAACGCATTTCAGCAATTTTAACCCCAAACTGGGTGCCATGCGTATGGCCCGCAAAAGCCACATCGATGTCCTTGTATTTCTTCGTTACCTCCGCATTCCAGTGTGTTGGGTCGTGCGATAAAAGAAGTTTCGCCGAAGCCTCTTCTGTTCCTTTGTGCGCTTTTTCTAGATTTCCGTACCAAGGGAAGCGACCTAGGCCGATGTTTTGGACGCCAATAATGGCTAATTTTTCACCTGATTCTTCTAGGAATCGATGCTCATCCATTAACAGATCCCAGCCCATTAATTCATGCGCTTTCATCAGGTCTTTTAGGTTTTGTTTTTTAGCTGCAGGACTCGCCCAGCGCACATAATCGCCATAATCGTGGTTGCCTAGCGTGCTGAAAACACCTAGTGGAGCTTTGACTTTATTGAAAACGTCAAAGTAGTTCTGCACCTCTTTGGACTCATTATTCACCAAATCCCCGGTGAAGAAAACGACGTCTGCTTTTTCGCGCATCAGCATCTCTACACCCCCTTTAACAGCCGTTTTATTGAAAAATGAACCTGTATGGATATCAGAAATTTGGGCGATTTTCAAGCCTTTGAAGGCAGAAGGCAAGCCTTTAATTTTTAGAGGAATATGTTCAACCGTATAATCATGTGCACCGGAAATAATGCCAAAAGCAAAGGTAGCAGCCGGTACTGCCCCCACAGCTAGCGCGGCTTGGGACAGGAATTCGTGGCGAGAAATAGCACTAGGGTCTTTCTTGAGTACTTTTTTAGTACCCCAGCGGAAGAAACGGGTGATATCTTCTAGTAATAAGAAGATAATAATAAACAGTTTAGTGATAACGGATATCATCACGATTGCCATAAACGTGATCCGGATTTCATTTTTCCAGGCATGCAATGGCAAGGCATTATAGGAAATGATACCTACAAGAATGAAGGCTGTAAATCCCCAAAAGGTATTTTTAGCGATTTTTTGAATGCTTTGGCGGGAGTTTCTGAAAGCGGTTTTGACCGCCATCCAAACATAATAGTCCAGCGCGATTAACACAATACTGATAAAAGGCACAAAAAACATTTTATTCATAGCACTTAAACTATCTTTGCGATTCAATTGTTCCAAAGGTGCAAAATTACATGAAAAAGACGATAAGTATTTACGGGGGCGGTTGGGTAGGCGCACCATTGGCATTTAAATTAGCTTTAGCGGATTTTGATGTCCGCGTTTCCGCTTCGAGTGTGCACGCGCAAGCGGCCCATCCGAAAATCAAGGTATTGGATTTCAGAGCGGAACCCGATATGCCAGCAGAAAATTGGACTTCGATGGTTGATTCGGAGGTGCAAATTTGGGCGATTCCTCCACGTCGCAAAAAGAATTCAGAAGAGACTTATTTGTCTATTTTGCAGTCCTGGGTGGACAATTTGCCCACTTCTGGCGTTAAAAAACTTATTTTCCTTTCTTCGACATCCGTATATTCAAATGTGTCCGACACGGTTGATGAAAACTCCGCGATTAATGAGGATTCGTTGATGGCCAAAGCAGAAGCCATCGTTTCCTCCTCTAAAGTCCCTTCTCTTATCTTGCGTTTAGCAGGTCTAATGGGAGGCGATCGTTTTGTAGGGAAGTACTTCTCCGGCAAGCGAAATGACGGGGCAAATTGCCCTATCAATTATGTACATAAAGATGACGTCGTTGCTTTGGTGGCTTTAGCTGCTGAAAAAATTGAATCGGGCATTTATAATATTGTTGCCCCCATCCACCCTACAAAAGGCGAAGTAGGCGAAAACGATATCGAACGCCGCGGTCTACCTGCAGGCTATTGGGATTATTCAGTTACTTGTCTAGGCGGGAAAGTGGTGAACGGCGATAAGATCTGCGATGAATTGAATTATGAATTCCGCTGGCCGGATCCTTTGGAATTTCCTATTTAACAAAGTTCAAAGACCAGAGTTCAAAGTTCAAAGAAGATTAGAGAGTATAGAGTATAGAGTAGAGATGACGGTAAATGGTACATGATTTACCCTTTTTCATACGAAATAGAGAGGTTTTAAGTTTAGTGAACAAGAAATTATTTGCGTAGCAACAATTTCGGTTCACTGAATTAAAAACCGAAACCTTTTCCATTAGGTATCTACAAAAAGCTTAATTAGAAGCTTCCAATTCTTTCACTGCTAACCACGCCATTAACCCTGGCCCAATCCCCAACGCGCTTTCATCAATATCAAACCCTGGCGTATGCACTCCGCTAGTAATCCCGCGTTCCTCATTGCGCACTCCTAGGCGATAGAAACAAGCATCCACGTGATGCGTGTAGAAGGCAAAGTCTTCGCCAGCCATCCATAAATCCAAGTCAACTACGTTATCAGCACCCATGTATTCGATGGCTGCGGCTTTAGAGCGGCGTGTTAGTTCTGGGTCGTTTTGCAAGAATGGGTAGCCTTTTAAAACTTCGAATTCAGCGCGGCCGCCCATGGCGTCGGCGATGCCTTCAGCTAGTTTTTTCATCTTTTCTAGGCCTTCCGCACGCCAGGTTTCGTCCATGGCGCGGAAAGTTCCGGCGATGTTTACTTCGTCTGGGATGACGTTTGTGGCTCCTAGGCCTTCTATTTTGCCAAAAGTAAGGACCGATGGAAGTTTTGGATTCTTATTTCTCGAAATGATTTGTTGCATCGCCACGATGATGTGGGATGCGATGACAATGGGGTCTATGCAGGCATCGGGCATGGCTCCATGGCCGCCTTTGCCGATTACTTTAATGTATAATTCATCCGTGCTGGCCATGTACATGCCTTCGCGGAAACCGATTTTGCCTACTGGGACATTGGTTGCCACGTGTTGGCCATAAATGCTGGCAGGTGTGGGGTTTTGCAAAGCACCTTCTTGAATCATGATGCTGGCACCGCCTGGGGCTTTTTCTTCGGCTGGTTGGAATAGCAATTTGATGGTCCCTTCGAACTCGTCGCGGACTTGTTGTAAAATGTGGGCCGTTCCTAAAAGGGAGGCGGTGTGCACATCGTGGCCGCAGGCGTGCATGACACCTGGGTTTTTGGACTTATAGGGAACGTCGTTCGTTTCTAAAATGGGCAAGGCATCCATGTCGGCACGAAGGGCGATGACTTTTTTGTTTGGATTTTTACCTTTGATTTCGGCGATGAGACCGGTGGTGGCGATTTTTTTGGCCTGAATACCCATCTGCTCTAATTGTTGTAAAACATAGGCTTGCGTCTGAAATTCCTGATAAGAAAGCTCTGGGTTCGCGTGAATGTGGTGGCGATTTGCGAGCGTTTCTGGAGTTAATTCAGCCGAAAGCTGTTTGATTTTTTCCAATAAAGTGGACATGGGCATTTATTTAATTTAGGCAAATCTACGAAATAGGACCTAATTCCGGGAATTCTTAACAAAAAAGCAATGCTAGAGTGTTCATATTCAGCTGATTATTTTTTAAATTGATGTGCAAATTAAATCGGTTTGTCTATGGCTCAGAAAGTGTTAGTCTTAAATCAGGATTACAGTGCGCTTACGATTTGTTCCATGCCGAAGGCCTTTCTTTTGGTCTACCTAAACAAGGCAGAATTGGTAGCGGAATCTACTACAGCAAAATTGCACTCCGTTTCTAAAACTTTTCCCTATCCCTCCGTCATTCGCCTGCAACGTTATGTCTATTTCCCGTTCAAGGGAGTGATTTTAAATCGCCAAAATATTTTAAAACGAGATAATTTTACCTGTCAATATTGTGGGTCAAAAGACTTCTTGACGATGGATCACGTGATCCCTAAATCACGTCAGGGACGCACTTCGTGGGACAATTTGATCACTGCCTGCAAATATTGTAACTCGAAGAAAGGGCACATGACTCCGGAGGAAGCGGGCATGGTCTTGATGCGCCAGCCATTTAGGCCATCTTTTGTTATGTTTTTGCGAAATTTTTCTGGAATTTTGGATCAACAATGGGCCCCGTTTGTGGGTGCTAAACTGGAGACCACCACATGAGTTTTAAAATATCGTTTATCGGAGCCGGCCATGTGACTTGGCACATCGCAAAGGCCCTAGAAAATGCCGGAAATTCTGTTCAAGAAGTATTTAGTCGCGAGCCCTCGAAGGCAAAAGACGTCGTTTCTTATTTATACAACGCAAAGGTCCATGAAGACCTCGATTTCTCGGATTCTGCGGCCACCGTATTTTTCTTGTGTGTTCCAGAATCGGCTTATCCTGAAGTTTTAAAAGAATTATTATTGCCAAAATACGCGACACTCATCCTCGTTTCAGGTACTTTTTCACTCGCTGAGGCGAATCTTTTATACGATCCAGAGCGTGTAAGCACGAATCAAATGGGGGTGTTTTTCCCGGTTCAGCACTTGGAATCAGGACGTCGAATTAAATTAGATCAGATGCCCATCTGCTTAGAAGTGATGGTGGAAGAAACCCAAAACACCTTAGTGGCACTCGCAAAAGATATCACCGATGCGATGTATTTAGTGAATGGGGAGGAGCGTAAAAAGATTCACAAAGCGATGCTTTTAGCGGGTGTTTTAACCCAAAATCTCTGGTCTCATGCACAAGAATTATTGCAATCCATTGAGCTAGAGCCTAGTTTATTGCATGGCCTCGTACAACAACATGTTCAGGCATTCTTTACAGGGAATCCACTTTCGAAGGAAATTTCAGATCCACATTTGCGCGAGGTGAACTTCCAAATCAATCAAATCCTCGAACGTAACCTTATTTGATGAGGGGGCGGTCCATGTTTTGGATCACGATGTTCTTAGCAAATCCCAAAACGGTAATTTTACCCGTTTCCGAAGGGTAGAAATAGTATAAACTATCGCCAGCGGTATTTTTCTGGATGGAAGGCGGGATGTCCTGTTTTTGGGAAATAGAATAATCCAAGGCGTCCATAATACCGACCATTTTGGTATCCTTAAAACTCAATTTTAACTCAGCTGGAGCGCCTAATCGAACAGATATGGACAAAGCCTTCGTCGCGCTATCTAATTTTGCCGCACCCTTTGCTTGAATTTCTTGCCCCCAGGTATCCACCTGATTGACGATGTCTTGCGGCAAAACGCGCTTCACTTGTCTGGCCTTCATCTCCTTAACAGCCGCAGCCGTATCAATGCGTTTAGAAAAATCGCAAGCTTGAAGGGCGATTAATGCGAAAAGGAGTAGGGCGTGTTTCATCGTTTTGGAAATTATATGCAAAGGTATTCTAAACGAGCACAAAGGGCAATGGATTTAATTACTATCTTTGCAACGTTTTTTAAAACCAAAATGTTATGCTG
>JBJOIV010000092.1:0-7213 GCA_046046955.1 Bacteroidota bacterium
CGGATTGTTTAGTAGGGGATGGTTTAATAAAGGCAGTCGCTAGGGCTGCAATGGCTAATAAAGCTCCTGCAAAGGTAATCGCATTTCTGGGATCATTGTCTAAAAAATGCTTTAAAATATAGCCAAACGATAGATTTTGCAAGATCATCGGAATCACAATCATCATATTGATGATGCCCATATAAACGCCATAGCGCTCCTTCGGGATATCGCCCACCACAAGTAAATAGGGGATTCCCATCATACTTGCCCAGCCGATTCCGAAACCAGAAATGGCGAAGAATAATAAGTTTTTATTCTCGATGTGTGGGAAGGCAAGAAAGCCTGCCGCTGCTAAGATCAAACAAACCATATGCACGGTTTTAGCGCCATATTTATTGGCATAACGAGCTAGTGCTAAGGCAGATAAGAAGGTGACGATGTTGTACCATCCATTGACTAAACCGGTCCAGGAAACCGCTTGTTCGTATAGATCTGGGTTATCTTTCGGTGTGGCATTCCAAACAGATAGCGCAATACTCTTTGATGAATTTTGCCAGTAGCAGAATAGGGCATACCATTGGAATAAGTACACGAGGGCTAATTGCCACATCACTTTTGGCATTTCCCCTATCGCATGGAAAATCTCAAAAATGGATTCAAGCACGCTAGTTTTGCGAGCTCGAATTTCCTTTAATTCTTCCTCAGTCGGTTCAATTTCTGAGGTCGTGTGCATGCTCCACCAGATCGATCCGATCGAACAAACGGCCCCTAAAAAGAAGGAGGCATACACCCAAGTAGGCAAGGAGCCGGTTTTTCCGATGAAGATCATCGGGAAGATGAAGAGGGAAAGGTTGGCTAAGGTTTGGCCAAAACCAGTGAAAAAACTCTGCATCTGAAAGCCTGTCGGCTGCTGCTCGTCATTTAATTTATCCGCCACAAACGCACGGTAAGGCTCCATGGCCGTATTATTTCCCGCATCTAAGATCCACAATAAACTCGCTGCCATCCATAACGAAGAACTGAAAGGATATAATAGGAGGCAAATGCTGCATAACAAGGCTCCTATGAAGAAATAGGGCTTGCGACGCCCCCATGTAGGGTGCCAGGTGCTGTCACTTAAAGCACCGATGAAGGGTTGAATCAATAGACCTGTAACCGGGCCAGCTAAGTTTAATAAGGGAATTTCGTCTGGACTCGCTCCTAGAAAATCATAAATGGGATTCACAGCGCTTTGCTGCAATCCGAAACTGTATTGAATACCAAAAAAGCCAACGTTCATGTTGACGATTTGGCTGAAACTCAAGGAGGGTTTACGTAATGACATGTTTGATAGGTTTATTCGTAGATGAAATTTAAAAATTCTAATCTACTCCTGCAAACTGTCCTACACTGTTGAACCTAATATTCTTGATTTAAAGGGTGGATCATCAATTCATCGATCACCACGTGTGCCGGTTGATTCATCACATAATAGATACTGTTCGCCATATCTTCTGGGCTCAGCCAACCTTGGTGAGAGGGATCTCCAGCTGGATCCGCATGGAAATGGGAATCCACTAATCCCGAGTAAATGGTGCTTACTTTAATGCCATCTTTTCTAACTTCTTTTCTTAGTGCCTCAGTAAAGGCATGCTGCGCATATTTAGAAGCACAGTACAGCGATCCTCCATCAAAAACCCGTTTCGCCACATCAGAGGCAATCGTAATAAAATGGCCTTTCTTAGCAGCTTTCAGGTGAGGAAGCGCTTTCTGTGAGAATAAAAAGGTGCCTTTCACATTCGTGTCAAATACCTGATCCCATTGCGCTGCGGAATAGGATTCTGTAGGTCCAAAAGCCCCGATGCCTGCATTATTGATCACAAAATCAATATGTCCAAAAGTATGCATCGTTTTCTCCACCGCCAATTCGACAAATGCCTCGTCAGACACATCCCCATCAAAATACAGCGGGCGATGCCCCATCTCCGTTATTTCTGCCGCTAAGTCTTTTAATTCGCCTTTGTTACGAGCCACTAAACTGAGTTGGAAGTTGTTCTGCGCCAATAAGATAGCTAATGCCCGGCCGATTCCACGAGAGGCTCCTGTAATGATGGCGGTAGGTAGGGAATTTGACATATAAGATTATTTTTTGTTAAATTTAGACAATTCCAATATAGGTATGAATCAACAAATTGCGTTTCTCATCAATCCCTTAAAAAAGACTGTCGCTATTGCGGATTATTTTTCTTGGGTCATTGAAACGGTAAAGGTAAAAAAATCAGACTGGGAAATTCAGCTTTTTGTAAAAGAATGGCCAGCAGATTTAGGTGATTTTGATCAAGTTTGGGTCATGGGCGGCGATGGCACTTTCAATTATTTTGTGAACAAATACCCTTCGGTAGAAAAGCCCGTTGCTCTGTTTAAAGGGGGCACGGGTAATGATTTTTATTGGAAGCTATTTGGGGAGCGATCTCGGCAGGCGCATTTGGATGCCGTTTTGGCAGGACATGCAGAGTCATTCGATGCTGGGTCTTGTAATGGGCAACTATTTTTAAATGGTGTGGGCATCGGAATCGAGGGAGAGGTCTTGAAATCGATGGAATCCATTCGCTACTTTAAAGGCGGTCTGGGCTATTATTTGGCCGCTATTCCTAATTTACTACAATTCAAATCGTATCATATTCAGGGCCAAAGAAAAGTCTTTCTTTGTATGGTCTTTAATTCCTCTCGAGCCGGAGGAGGATTTCATTTCTTCCCCCACGCAGAGATTCAGGATGGATTATTAGACGTGATGTATTGCCGGCATATTCCGGTTTGGCAGCGATTATTTTACATGCCCATCATTCAGTCGGGCAAACATGTGAAGCTACCTATTGTGGAATTTTCTCAGACGAAAAAAATCAGTATTAAAACCAGTCGTGTCCTCAGTGCACAGGTAGATGGAGAAGTCCAAACGTCAGATCAATTTGATTTCTGCGTTCTTCCTGCTAAATTTAAGTTTATTGTACCTCCCCTATGAAAAAAATAATTTTACTCCTTATTTTAAGTCTTCCTGTTTTAGCCCAAGACGCTGACAAAAAGAAAGTCCTTGCTCGAATTCAACAGCAGGAATCCCATTACAGCGCCATCGCACAAAAAATCTGGAATTACGCCGAAGTCGGTTACAAGGAAAAGCAATCCTCGGCTCTTCTTCAAGAAACATTAAAGCAAGCGGGTTTTACCATCGAATCTGGCGTAGCCGGTATTCCTACCGCTTTCGTTGCGACCTATGGTCAAGGAAAACCGGTCATCGGAATTATGGCTGAATACGATGCCTTACCCGGATTATCGCAGGATTCTATTCCTACTAAGCGTTCCTTGGGAGCTGCCTCTGGACACGCTTGTGGCCACCATTTATTTGGGACAGGTTCTTCTGCTGCCGCTATTGCAGTGAAAGAATGGTTAAAAGAGACTGGTGGAAAAGGGACGATTAAGTTATACGGTTGCCCTGCCGAAGAAGGGGGTTCTGGTAAAGTTTACATGGTCCGCGAAGGCTTATTTAATGACGCGGATGTCATGTTGCACTGGCATCCAAGCGATGCGAACTCGGTTTCTACTGGATCATCTTTAGCTAATAAAACAGGTAAATTCCGTTTCTATGGTCTTTCCTCGCACGCGGCGGCCTCACCTGAAAGAGGTCGTTCAGCTCTAGATGCAGTGGAAGCGATGGACTTTATGGCGAATATGATGCGCGAACATGTGCCTTCTTCTACGCGTATTCACTATGTTATTACGAATGGGGGTAAAGCACCTAATATCGTCCCAGATTACGCGGAGGTCTATTATTATGTGCGTTCTCCGCAACGCGATATCGTGATGGACGTTTGGAATCGCTTGGAAAAAGCAGCCGAAGGTGCAGCCCTAGGAACAGGAACGCGATACGAATTAGAAGTTATCGGTGGGGTGTATGAAATTTTGCCAAACGAAAAGCTAGCCTCCCTGATGAATGCTAATTTGCAAACAGTAGGAGGTTATACCTTAAATCCATCGGAATTAGCCTTTGCGAAACAGATACAGCAAACGCCAGGGATGTTACAAACTGATTTAGCATCCACTTCTTCTGTGGTTCCAGGTCGTCCAGATCCGAGTGGCGGAGGTTCGACAGATGTGGGAGATGTGAGCTGGGTAGTTCCTACCATTGGTTTAGGTACAGCGACTTGGGTTCCGGGTACAACAGCACATAGCTGGCAAGCGGTAGCCGCGGGTGGAACGAGTATTGGTAAAAAAGGAATGATGGTAGCTGCGAAAACGATCGCAGGAACGGCGATGGATTTATTCAAAAATCCGGCACTCATCGATGCGGCTAAAGCAGAGTGGGCTAAACGTAAAGGCGCTGAATTTAAATACAAGGCACTTTTAGGCGATCGTAAGCCGGCTTTAAATTATAGAGATTAAAAAATAAAATAGGCTTCGGCCTTTTTTATTTAGCCTATTCATCGTAATATTGCAATGTAATAATTAAACTATGGGAATTACTAAAACCGATCTGTTTACCGACGAGCAAAATGCGATTGCACAGATGGCCAAAGTACTAGGTCATCCAGCACGTGTCGCGATTTTGCAATTTTTGGTTAAATCCAATACCTGCATTAACGGCGATCTAGTTCAAGAATTAGGCTTAGCACAAGCTACCGTTTCTCAGCATTTACGAGAGTTGAAAGAGGTCGGATTTATCCAAGGAACCATCGAAGGAGTTTCCGTTTGTTATTGCATAAATCCGGAGAAGTGGGCGGAATTTAGCCAGCTTTTTGGATCATTTTTTGAAAACTATTTTATCGCACAAAAATCAAACTGTTGTTAATATGTCCTTTCCACGAATGCACGTCTCCCTGTATGTTAGCAATTTAGCGGCATCGGTGAATTTTTACTCGACTTTTTTCGGCCAACCAGCCACTAAAGTGAAGCCGGGTTATGCAAAATATGTGTTAGATAATCCGTCATTAATTATCTCATTCATCGAAAATCCAGAGCGTGTTCAAGCGAATTTTGGCCATTTAGGATTTCAAGTAGAAACAGCCGAGGAAATGAACGCCCGTTTAGAGGTGGCTAGAAAACAGGGTATTGTTTCCAAAGAGGAAATAGGCACCTCTTGCTGCTATGCCGTTCAAGATAAATTCTGGGCTACGGATCCTGATGGTGTTCAATGGGAAGTATATTATTTCCACGAAGATGCAGAATTCAATGACCCGCACTATGCAGCGCAGGATGCCTCAGCTTGTTGCATGCCACCTGCTGCGACTATTGTAGAAAAACCAAAACTTAAAATCGCCGAAGTTCAAGCTGCTAACACTTGTGCTCCAGGCTCTGGATGTTGCTAAGATGAAGGATTTATTAAACCAAAATTTGGAACAAATTCTCTCCCTCGAAATCCCCGAGGAACGCAGAGAAGTTTTACAGGTCTTGATTGACTACATCAAAGACAAACGCAAGAAAGAACAGCCCATTCGACTGAATTTCATTTGCACACACAACTCACGCCGCTCGCAATTCTCGCAAGTATGGGCACAAACCGCCGCAGATTATTTCCAAATCCCAGCTCAGTGCTATTCTGGCGGGGTAGAAGTAACCGCTTGCAATGAACGCACAGTGGCCTCTTTAGAAAGAATGGGTTTCATTGTCTCCAAACGTGGTCATTCGAATCCCATTTATTTTGCAATGCATACCCAGGACGCGCGTCCCATCATCTTATTCTCGAAATTATTTGATGACGTTATCAACCCTCATGGCATTTTTGCCTCTGTTATGACTTGTTCGCATGCGGATGAAAATTGTCCTTTTATTCCAGGTGCAGAAGCTAGAATCCCAGTACGCTACGAGGATCCAAAAGCATTTGACGATACGTCGGAAGAAGCCGCGCAATATGATGCGCGTTCTAGTCAGATTGCGGGGGAGATGTTTTATGTGTTTTCGAGGGTGGGTATCTAGTAGTCAGTATCTAGTAGTCGGTATCCAGTAGTCGGGAGTCGCTAGTCACTAGTCGCTAGTCCGGAGGAAATGAGTCCGAAGGAAATGAGATTAGAGATAGGAGAGTATAGAGTAGAGATACAGTGATCCCATCTTTACTCTCTACTCTATAATCTATAATCTCCTACGATGTATGATCTCTCACAACCAGCCACTTCCCGTTCACCTTCTTCATCAACAGCGTAAAATATCCTCCGGCATCACCGACCTTTGGTCTCGTTAAATGCCATTTACCTAAAACCCAGGCAGTTTTTCCATCTGTTACATCGATTTCTTGAATGTCAAAATCAAGCGTCCCCATCGTTTCTCGATTAGGGTAGGATTTTAAATAACGCTCCAAAGTAGCATCCCAGCCAGATACCACTCCGCCTTTTCCAATGAATTTCAAGTTAGGCGATTTTTCATAGTATTCCATAAAACCTTTCACGTCACCCGCATTCCAAAGTGTAATCTGAGTATTCAGGACAGATTTGATGTCGGATTCGTCTTTATTTGTTTGAGCGAATAGGAGAGTGGGGAGGAGGAGAAGGAGGAAGAGAAGTATTTTCATTATTAGAGTAGAGATTATAGAGTAGAGAGTATAGATAATAGAGCAAAGATAATAGAGTATAGTAAATGGTGAATGGTAAATGGTAAATGGTGATTTTTTTCAATCTCTACTCTATACTCTCTACTCTATACTCTCCCTATTCCGGGATTTCGTCTCAATTATTACCTCACTTGTTTGAATATCCGATTATTGTATCATTTTTGTAGAATAATAACCTAAACCGAATGATTAAGAAAATTACCCTCGCCATTTTGATGGCATTTCCTGTGCTTCAATCACTTGCCCAGGCCCCTGATGAAAATCGTTTTGTGAAATCAGTCTTAGTGGACAAATTAGATGAGCCCATGGAGTTCACCTTTTTGCCGGATGGACGTATCCTTTTTGTCGAAAGAAAAGGGGATGTGAAGTCTTATGATACGAAGACCAAAGAAACGAAGACGATCGCTCACCTAAATGTGAACACGAAATACAAGAACCGTTTGGGTCAAGAGCGTGTGGCAGAGGAGGGTTTGATGGGTATTGTTTTGGACCCTAACTTCAGCAAAAATCATTGGTTATACCTGTACTATGCACATCCGACGGAGACGAAGCATATTCTTGCACGTATGGAATTGCGTGGGGATGAGTTATTAGTAGAGCAGCAAAAAGTCCTTTTAGAGGTTCCAACACAGCGTGAGGAATGCTGCCATACGGGTGGTG
>JBJOIV010000093.1:0-7123 GCA_046046955.1 Bacteroidota bacterium
GCTTATTTGTAGTCATTTCAATTTTTGCCTATATTGTAACTGATTAAAATCATGTTTTGGCAATACTAGCACCACTATTCGGCATATTTACCTCCTTTATACTCTTGTACTATTTAAGTTCATTAAATAGATCCAATACGTTTTTAGCCTTATTTTTCTTGTGTTGCAATTCGGTTTTGATGGTCTATTTTGGCCTACATTACAGCAAAATCGAGTTCTGGGAAGGCATCTGTTTTGTGCATTTTTTACCCCTCTCCTTTTTACTCGGACCTGCCTTGTTTTTTTATGTGAAACACACGGTATCAGAGGACAAGCGATTGCATCGCTATGATTTGCTTCATCTAATTCCCGCCGTTTTTACTTTTTTTGCGACCTTACCATTCACGACATTGCCTTTAGCGACTAAAACGGCTATGGCACATGAAATCGTGAACATTACGGAAGACTATAATTTAAACTTCCAATGGGTCACTTTTGAGCAGATTTTGTACGGCCGCTCCATCCATTTGATCCTTTACTGCGTCAGCGCTGTCATTTATTTCCTATGGAATAAGCGCCACTTGATGCAGAAATATGGTGCTTTGCCTTCGAATCACCGCTTGATTCAGAAATGGATCTTCTCACTTGTCTTTTTGCAATTAGTTATTGCCGGAAATAGTTTGGGACATATGCTAACTATATATGCGCACAACTACGCCATTTTAGGCATTCCCTCGAATATCATTTTTAGTGAAGCGCGCTTCTTCGCCATTTGTGGAGGAGGATTTTTTGTCCAAAACTTCATCTTATTTCTCTTTCCCAAAATCCTGTACGGTAATGTTTCCTACGAAGTAGAACTAGCCCCTGCTACGATTTTGCAAGAAATTAAATCCAGTTTACCTAAGAAAGAACCTGCATCGAGAGAATTCGAACAAGATTTACAGCACTATTTGAGCACGCATCCTTTCGTGAAGAATGATTTTTCTTTGTCCCAAATGTCCTTTGACCTTAAAATTCCAGAAAGATTCTTGTCAGGTTATTTCAACAAGGAATTAAAGAAGACTTTTGGAGAATGGAAAAATGACTTACGCATTGAATATGCTTGTCAATTAATCGAGGAGGGAAATGCGAAGCGCATCACAATAGAAGCCATATCCGCAGATGCGGGCTTCGTTTCGCGTTCGAAGTTCATCGACGCCTTTAAAGCGAGAAAAGGAGTAACTCCTTCCGCCTATATTAAAGAGAAGGCGGAAGCCTAAGCCTCCACCCTCTTTTTGAACTTATTTAGCTGCAGGAAGTAATCCTAACTGCTGCATCAAGACCATGTTGTCCATAAAATCTTGCTCTTCTGTAATCTTGCCATCCTTCATTTTGGCAATTGTACAACCGATCACATCTACGGATTTACCAGTCGCAGGAATGCCAAAGAAATTACCCGTGTGCTTTCCTTTGAACTGCCAGTACTTCACTAATTTATCGCCATCAGCAAAGATCTCTTTTACGATAAATTGACGCTCCGTAAAACCAGTGACAAAGTTCTCATAATAAGCCTTGCAATTCGCTTTGCCTTTTACTTCTGGAACGGTGTGCAATACGGCATCTTCCGTGTAAGCTGAATCCAAAATATTCGTGCGACCTTCATTGATAGCCACCTCCCAAACACGAGCGTAATAAGCCACGTTTTCAGCTCCAACTTTTGCTTTTTGATCTGCTTCTGACGTACAAGAGAATAATCCAGCAGCTACAAACAGAGATAAAAGAATTTTTTTCATAAAGATTCGTTTTTTAGTTTACCAAACCTAATTCATCCTCGCCGTTTAATCATTTTCACATCGAACAAATCTGTTCCGTTTTGCGCATTTGGGAACAAATTCAAGTCCACTATGCTTTCAATGTGTATTAAATTGCGCGTACTTGCCGACCTAATCAAAAAATTAATTCTATGAAAAAAATTGTTCTAGTGGGTGCCATCGTCGCATCTGTATTCAGTGCATCTGCACAACAAACAGTAGGTAAAATATTCTCTGGCAAAGATGCGGGAAAGGGTTTCCAATTAGGTTCTGAGAAAAGCAGCCAAGTAATTTTAGACATGGTGAAAGCGTATAACTCAAATGATTCTGAAAAAGACCTAGCTCTATACTCTCCAGAAATGCAAAAGAAAACAGGTGACTTCAATAAGAAATGGCATGCTTACATGAAGAAATTAAATAACGTTCCCTATGCCATTTTACCTATCAAGGTAGCAGGTTCTACGGACGAAATTGTCATGTTACAATCTACAGAGGAACGCGAAGCGATAGATGGTTCAAAGGAAAAAATGAATTTGTTCGAATTATTTAAAATAGACCAGTCTGGGAAAATTTCAGATTTCAACCAATTTTCATCTATCCCGAAATCAAACGAGTTTGGACAAACATCAGGTGGAAGATTCTACTCAAAAGGAGAAACAAACGGCAGAGCATTCCAATTCTCTAACCGTGGCGAAGTAGAAGCAATTGAGAAGTTCAACAAGGCATATAATGCATTAGATGTGGAAACTGTCCTTTCTTTCTTCGCTGATAAAGTCAAAATAACAGACTTTGATGGCAACAAAATGGTAATCGAAAAGAAAGATCTTCGTCAAATGATGAATGACTTCAAATCGGTTGAGTGGAAAATTTCAGGAATTGTTCCTATCAAAATCGCTTATACAGATCCAGTTTCAGGTGTAATCGTAACTTCTACGGAGAAACGTGTTGCTAAGGATGGTAGCGTTTGGAACAAGTCATTAGTAGAAATGTTTCAATTTGACTTAAATGGAAAAATCTCTGGATTAGATCAATTCTCTCAAGGGATTAAATAAATTTCTTTGAGGAATTTTAAAGAGGCCGAAGGACGTTGTTCTTCGGCCTTTTGTTTTACCTTTGATAGTATCATATGATACTATCATGAAGCCACCTTATACTATCTCCCCTTCTATTCTGAATTTAGTGGCGTCGATCTCTTTGAAGATTGGGGAAGCCTCCGCGCACTATTTGGACAAAAAATCACCTCAACTGAGGAAGGCGAATCGAATTAAGACGATTCAGGCGACTCTAGGCATCGAAGGAAATACGTTGAGTGAGTCACAGGTGCGGGCTATCGACGAGGGAAAGCTCTTACTAGGTTTTGAAAGAGACCAAAAAGAAGTCCAAAACGCCATAGCCTTGTATGCTCGCTGGAATGAATTCGAACCCTCAAAAAAAGCTTCCTTTCTGAATGCTCATCTCCTTTTAATGCAAGGTTTAGTAACAAATCCAGGGAAATACCGAAATAGGTCCGTTGGAATCACGAAAGGAAAAACGCTCACTCATATCGCACCGCCGGCAGAACGTGTATCCTATCTAATGGATGATTTATTTGATTATGTGGCCAGGGACCCAGATCCGCTCCTTATTAAAAGCTGTGTTTTTCACTACGAATTAGAATTCATACACCCATTTTTGGATGGAAATGGTCGAATGGGGCGCTTTTGGCAATCGCTACTTTTATCAAAATCACACCCGATTTTTGAATTCTTACCCTTCGAAACGATTATCGCTGCCTCACAATCTGCGTACTATCAAGCACTGGCTAAAAGCGACGCATGCGGGCAATCGACGCCATTCATTGAATATATGTTAGGTGTGTTAGACCAATCATTAGCGAATTTATTGAACACCACGAACGTCGTTTTATCAGAAACCGAACGAATCGAATACTTCATTTTCATCGGTATGAAGGATTTCTCAAGAAAAGACTATCAACGCGTTTTTAAAAACTTGTCCACTGCTACGGCCAGCAGAGACCTAAAAAAAGGAGTCGAGTTGGCATTATTTTCCACTTATGGAGAACGCAATGCATCGAGATATCGGGTATTAGTGTAATCTTCTCCTCTTAAACGCTGAAGGTGACACTCCTGCAAACTTTTTAAAGATGCGGTTAAAATAGGACAGACTTTCGAAACCACATTCGAAGCAGGTCTCTGTCACATTCTTATCTTGGATAAGCAGTTTTTTTGCGTATTGCACACGGTATTGGTTCACAAAGTCCGTGTAGGTTAGTTTCGTTGCCTTTTTGAAATAGCGACAAAAGGCGGGTAAAGTAAGATTTACCTCATCGGCTATTTGTTGGGTATCAATGGGCTTTTGGAAATTCATCTCTACAAATTGGTGGATGCGGTGCATCCTTTCTTGCTGTTTTAAGATGGTTTGACTTGAGATGGGGCGAACCTCGAGGTCTTCGAATTCCTCGGATACGGCCAAAAACTGAAAGATGCTCATCAACTCCATAAATTGATGGAAACGATCCATGTACTGCAATTTCTTTAACCGAACCCCAGCAATCCGTTTCGTTTCACCTGAAAACGCAATTCCCGTTTTCGCTCTTTCCATTAAATCCACTACCTTTTGAAGCTCTGGAATACGAGCTAAACCAGCTTCAAAATAGGTCTCTGGAAATTGAATCACGACCGTCTCCACGGTGGCTTTGACCCCATAATCAAAATTCAAATGCGGAATGTAGGACCCGATTAAGGCCAAATCACAGCCCTTATAGGTGGAAATATGATCACCAATATGCCTGATCCCTTTTTCTGCCTCCACATACACTAATTCGATTTCTGGATGAAAATGCCAATAGAAAACTTCGTTCAATTTAGGGGTCAAAAGAAACCTAAATGAACTATCCGCATCCGGCAAAATTTGCTCTAAATTCAATTTCATTTGCCTAAAATAGCAAAATATGGATATAATATGTCAATACAGTACAAATAATTATCAATAGAGCAGAAAAAAAGAAGGCTCAGGTCGCTATACCTTTGGCATAAAATAAGAACCTATGAAAACAGACATCCCTAATAACGCCCACTACGACATTCCGGGTAATCCATCGACAGCAAAAAGCAGTGCTTTAAAATTAAACGATCGTTCAAACGGACAGCCTTTACGGGTTTTAAGTGAGGAAGATTGGGCCTTTTGGAAGCATAATGGTTATGTAGTGATTAAGCAAGCGGTGTCACGCGAGCAAGCCTTAAAGACAGCAGCTTTCTTGTATGAATTTGAGGAAAAAGAGGCGAATGACCCGAGCACCTGGTACACAGCACCACGTGCGGAAATGAAGATGAAGGAACTGGCGAACACCGGGATGGTAGAATGTTATAATAGCCAATTGCAGTGGGACAATCGCTCGACGCAAAGAGTTTATGATGCGTTTGTGGATATTTGGGGAACGGAGAAATTATGGGTGACGATCGATCGTGCAAACTTGAACTTCCCTATTCGTCCCGGACACGAATACAAGGCCTTTATTCATTGGGATTACGATCCGGAGACGAAGCCCGTGAATGTGCAAGGAGTTTTGGCTTTAGCAGATCAACTAGATGAAAACATGGGAGGCTTCCAATGCATCCCCGAGTTATTCCGCGACTACAATACCTGGAAATTAACGCAACCTGAAGACCGCAATCGATTCCTTCCTGATACCACAGGTTTCACCCCTACGAAGGTTAAATTAGAAGCTGGGGATCTATTGATTTTCAATAGCACGCAGCCGCACGGAATCCGCGCAAACAATAGCGACCAAGTGCGTTGCGCGCAATATATTTCGATGATGCCAGCAGAGGAAGATAATATTTCCTTGCGCGAATGGCGGGTAAACTCCTGGCGCGATCGCATCGCTCCTGAGGGCTATGCCTTTCCAGGTGATCCGCGCAAATGGGAACAAACGAAATATGAGACTGCCGAACTAAATGACCTAGGCAAAAAAATACTGGGATTAGAACGTTGGTAAAATTCGAAAAAAGGTTTTAAATGCTTAATTTCATAGGACATGAAAGCATTCACCTATCTTTCGATACTACTTATTTCGGTTGCTCTCCACGCGAAACCCACCGTTTTGATAAAAAACGTTCGCCTAATCGACGGCACTGGATCTCCCGCCTATCCCGCATCCGTGCGGATTCAAGGAAATAAAATTATCGCCATAGGCGCATTAAAACCCCTTTCAACTGATGAAATCGTCGATGGAAAAGGATTTGTATTAGCCCCTGGTTTCATCGATTCGCATAGCCACCATCTAGGGGATGTGCAACGCAATCCGAATGCGATTTCAACTGCAAGTCAAGGGATTACCACCATCGTGGTAGGCCAAGATGGGGATTCCTATCCCATGGAAGAAATCGAAAAGATGCTAACAAAAACACCTACAGCTGTTAATGTGGCTTCATACACTGGACAGTCGGCCTTGCGTGAACAGGTAATGGGAGAGAAAAACCTGTACCGTGCAGCGACACAAGCAGAAATCGATGCGATGAAAGTGCTGTTGAAAAAAGACCTCGCAAATGGTTCCTTAGGACTATCGACTGGTTTAGAGTACGAAGCCGCTTTCTATTCTACCCGTGATGAAGTAGTGCAATTAGCCAAAGAGACAGCAGCAGCAAAAGCCCGTTATATTAGCCATATTCGAAGTGAGGATATCACCATGGCAGATGCGCTGTATGAAATCATTGAAATAGGGAAACAAGCTAAATTGCCTGTACAAATTTCCCACATTAAACTGGCTAAAAAGGACGACTGGGGCACTGCATCACGCGTTCTAGCCCTGTTAGAAAAGGCACGCGCTGAAGGAGTAGATGTGACGGCGGATATTTACCCTTATAATTTTTGGCATTCCACCCCTCGTGTTTTATTTCCCAAAAAGGATTTTACGAACCTAGCTAGTGCTCAGTTTGCCATCGACCAATTGTTCGATCCGGCAGAATCAGTGTTAGTACATTTTGCTCCTAATCCAACTTATAAAGGCAAAACCATTTCAGAGATAGCCACTTTAAGAGGCGAAAGTCCCGCTCAAGCACTCATTTCGGTGGTGGCATTAGCGGCAGACTTCCGGGAGAAAAATCCAAACTATAGTGGGACTATCGAAGCGATTACTGGAAAATCAATGGCGGATTCTGATGTGGCCACCTTTATGAACTGGACACATACGAACATCTGCTCTGACGGCAATGCAGGTGCTCATCCACGCGGATATGGTTCCTTTACTCGGATTTTAGGTCGTTACGTCCGTGAACAAAAAATCCTGAGTTTAGAGCAAGCCGTTTATAAAATGACCGGCTTAACGGCTTCCCATTTAGGCTTAAAAGACCGTG